>JAJRWU010000106.1 GCA_024276655.1 Planctomycetota bacterium | reverse complement strand
TTCGGTGCGGCGCGCGAACAGCGTGTCGTCGACTTCCTCGCGAACACTGGTCTTATGGAGCGGCGCCCAAAAACTTGGCCAACCGGTGCCCGATTTGTATTTTTGGTCGGAATGGAAGAGCGGCAGTTTGCAGCCAACGCAATGGTAAACGCCCTTGGTTTTGCTGTCCCAGTATTGATTGGCAAAAGGACGCTCGGTGCCCTTTTGCCGCGTGACTTCATATTGCAGCGGCGTCAGCAGGGCGCGCCACTGTTGGTCGGTTTTGGCGACCCATGGTTCTTCAGTCCCGGCGTTCCGCTCGGGCGGCGATGTTATCGAATCTTCCCGCTGATTATTTGCCGGTGGGTCTGGTTGGCGGGTTGACGCGCTGGGCGCATCGTGCCGCGGGGCGCACCCGCCGCCAATCGCGACGACGACGAAGGCAACGCCAAGCACGCAAATCCACCGACTTGAAAAGTTCGTTGTGCTCATCAATACGGAGTCTCCTTCGGTGCGAATCTTATCCAATGCAACGATAAGCGGAGTTATCCACGAAACGCGAGCGGATGACAAAAAAGCATTGTAACCGCTAGCGTTCCAAGACCCCAGCGCGGCCTTTGGCGGCGACCAAAAACATGATTTTTGCCTGATTTGTTCGAGCGGCCCTAAGTCTAAGGAACCGTTCCAAATTAACCTACCGACTTAAAAGCCCAGCGTCGACGAATGCGGTTTTTCGATCTACGGAGTCTTGCAATTCACGGCCGGCCAGCGTTTATTAGTGACATCGCATTTGTCTTGCAGTTCCGCGGCCGGTTGAGCCCACCGGCGAATGGCGTTGCGTTACGAAAAAATGAAGAAATAGGGCGATAAAACGAAAAAAAACGCTCCCGAAAGCCAAGAACCGCGAATTGAAGCGAATACCGGAGCGTCTGACGTAACGAACCCGGCGCCAACGCCCACTTCCCCACGAGCGTCTCAAAGGACATTCAGCATGAGCAACGCCGAGTCGATCCAACAGCAGGCGGAGGAATTCCGCGAACGCTATCAGGCCGTACGCGAGCAAATCGGCCGTGTGATTGTCGGCCACGACGATATCGTGCATGGCGTGTTGGCCTGTATGTTCGTGGGCGGGCACTGCCTGCTGGAAGGCGTTCCCGGCCTCGGAAAAACGCTCTTGGTGCGCACGCTCGCCGAAGCGTTGGACTTGAACTTCTCCCGCATTCAATTCACGCCCGACCTCATGCCCGCCGATATTCTGGGCACGAACATGATTGTGGAAACTCCCGAGGGCCGACGCGTTTTCGAGTTCCAACGGGGACCGATCTTCACGCAAATCTGTCTGGCCGACGAAATCAATCGGGCCACGCCCAAAACGCAATCGGCCATGTTGGAAACGATGCAAGAGGGCACCGTCACGGTGGCGGGAACGCGTTTCGAGTTGGACCAGCCGTTCTTCGTGCTGGCCACGCAAAACCCGATCGAGCAGGAAGGAACGTATCCGCTGCCGGAAGCACAACTCGACCGCTTCTTCTTCAAGCTGGTCGTTGGTTACTCGACAAAAAAAGACCTGGCCACGATTGTCGACCGCACCACGCGTGGCGAAACGGTCACACCTGAAAAAGTGATGGACGGCCATGAAATCATCAAATGGCGGAAGCTGATTCGCGAAGTCATTCTGGCGCAACACGTACAAGATTATGTCGTGCGGCTGACACTCGCCACGCATCCTGAAGGACCGTACGCACTGCCGATCACGAACAAGTATCTGCGTTGGGGCAGTAGTCCTCGCGGCGCGCAAACGTTGGCCTTGGCCTCGAAAGTGCGAGCACTGCTGGAAGGCCGCTACAACGTGAGCTTTGAAGACGTGCGGCGCGTTTTTCTGCCCGCCATGCGGCACCGTGTCATACTCAATTTCGAGGCGCAGGCCGAGGGCATTGAGCCGGACCATGTGTTGCTGGAAATTCTGGAGCAACTGCCGGAGAAGGGTGAGGAAGCAGCCGTGGCCGCGGTTGCCGTCGATTAGCCGTCTCATGAATTCAACCTCGTTTTTCTCATCACCTCGTTGTGTAACTGTTTATGTCTACTTCGCCATCAACGCCCTTGCTGGAGCCGGCCCTATTGGCCCAATTGGAGCGTTTGGAACTGGTCAGCCGGAAGATTTTTCGCGGCCGCATGAAGGGCGAACGCCGTAGTAAACGGAAAGGGCAAAGCGTCGAGTTTTCAGACTTTCGCAGCTACACGCCCGGCGACGACCTGCGTTTTATCGATTGGAACCTGTACGCCCGGCTCGACAAACTCTTCCTCAAACTGTTTCTCGAAGAGGAAGACCTTCACTTCTACGTGTTGCTCGACGCCAGCGCCTCAATGGATTTTGGCGACCCCACCAAATTGCAATACGCCAAACAGTTGGCGGCGGCTTTGGGTTTTATCGGGCTCTGTCGGGCCGACCGCGTCAGAATCGAGCAGATTGGGCCGGCCCAACAAACGCCCGGCCCGGTGCTGCGCGGCCGCCGGAGCATGTGGCGAATGCTCGATTACCTCGAACAGATCGAACCCGGAAATAACACGCCGTTGGTCGATGGCGTGAAAAACTTTTGTCTGCGTAATTCGGGCAAGGGCGTCGTGGTCTTGATTTCCGACTTAATGGAAAAGGCGGGCTATGAATCGGCGCTGCGAATGTTGCTGGCCCAGCAGATGGATATCTATGTGATTCATCTGCTCTCGCCGGAGGAAATCGAGCCCGACATCAAGGGAGATTTGAAGCTCGTCGATTGCGAAGACGCCGACATCGCCGAGATTACCGTCAGCCGTCCGCTGTTGAACCGTTACAAAAGCACCCTGGCCGCGTTTATCGAACACGCGCGGGAGTTCTGCACCCGCCGCGGCATGATGTATTTAATGGCCCGAACCGATGTGCCGGTCGACCGCCTGGTGATGAACTACCTCCGCCAGCGAGGACTGGTGCGATGAGTTTTTTGAGCAACGCACTCGGTTCCTGGTGGCTCTGGGGCGCCTTCGCCGCGATTTTGCCCACCGCAATTCTGCTGCTCTATTTTTTGAAGCTCAAACGCCAGCCGCTGGAGGTGCCCAGCACCTACCTCTGGACGCGCACCATTGAAGATTTGCACGTCAACAGCATTTGGCAGCGGTTGCGGCAAAGCCTGTTGCTGTTCTTGCAACTGCTGTTGATTCTGTTGGTGATGTTCGCGCTGTTGCGGCCCGGCTGGAGCGGCCGCGCCCTGATCGGCGACCGCTTCATCTTTTTGATCGACGCTTCGGCCAGCATGGCGGCGCGAGATGTCAAACCGAATCGTCTGGCCGATGCGGTGAAGAAGGCTGGCGAAATGATCGACGCCATGCAGTCGGGCGATGTCGGCATGGTGATCAGCTTTACCAACGCGGCGCGCGTCGAACAGACGTTCACCAGTAGCCGCACCAAATTGAAAGCCGCCTTGGCCGATATCGAACAGACCGACCACACCAGCGATTTGAGTGAAGCGCTGCGGGCCGCTTCGGGCTTGGCCAACCCCGGCCGCACCGGCAACGCGGAGGAAGGCGACGTGGCCGTGGCCGAAGCGCTGCCGGCCACGCTGTATTTGTTCACCGATGGCGGTTTCGATAACATTCCCAACTTCTCGCTGGGCAACTTGGAGCCCAGCTACACACCCATTGGCGTGCTCGACGCCGAAACGTCAAACAACGTGGCCGTGGTGGCGTTTAATACGTCGCGGAATCCCGAACGGGTCGAGCAAACGCAAGCCTTTGGCCGCTTGGAAAACTACAGCGCCGCCGATGTTGAAGTCGACGTCGAACTGTTGCTCAACGACAGCGTGATTGACGCCCAACGCACCAAGGTGCCATCTCAGGGCCAAGCCGGCGTGCAGTTTGAATTGACCGATTTTGAACAAGGCGGTTTGCGATTGGTGGTGCAACACGACGACGACCTAGCGGTTGACAACAGCGGTTATGCGGCGGTAAACAGCACGCGGCGGGCGAGAATCTTGCTTATCACGCCGCGCAACGACGCCCTCACGCTGGCCCTGGGAACCGACGAAGCTCAAAAGTTGGCGGCCGTCACGCAGCTTGGCCCTGAAGTGTTGCCGTCGGCCGATGTTGGAGCCGCGGCGCTCACCGAAGCACAAAAGAATTACCAAAAAGCGGCGGACTCGGCCCGCTACGATCTAATCATCTACGATCAATGCGCGCCGCTGGAAATGCCGCAGTCGAACACGCTCTTTATCGGCCGCGCGCCTCCGCTGGAAAGTTGGCAAGCGGGAAAAATGCAGAGCCCGCCGCTGGTGATTGATGTTGATCGCTCGCACCCGCTGATGCAAATGGTCAGTTTCGAAAACGTGACCATTATCGAAGGTTTTTCCGTGAAGCCGCCGCGCGGCAGCGCCGTTTTGATTGACGCCGATATCGGCCCCTTGTTCGCCATTGCACCGCGTGAAGGTTTTGAAGACGCCGTCATGGGTTTTGAAATTTTCAGCGTCGACGAAAAAGGTGAAGTGCTGGTCAATACCGATTGGCTCAAGCGGCTCAGCTTTCCCTTATTCGTCAAGAACGTGATGGAATATTTGGGGGGAGGACGGTCCGCCCAACGCTCGACCAGCGTGCAACCGGGGGAGCCAATCACGATTCGCACCGACGCCCCGGTCGACAAACTCTATATCACTTCGCCCTCGGGCGCGGTCTTTCCGCCGATCTCGCGGGAGCGGGAAAATACGTTCCTCTTCGGCGCCACCGACGTCACCGGCCTGTATGAAGTTCGTGAGAAACCAGGACGCGGCGAAGAGGTAATGCAACGATTCGCGGTGAATCTTTTCAGTCCTCGCGAGAGTGATTTGCGACTGCGGAAAACCATTGAGCTCGGCGCGCAGGAAGTCAGCGGAGAGGCCGGCTGGGCGCCAGCGCGAAAAGAAATGTGGAAATGGCTGTTGCTGGCCGGGCTCGGCGTGCTGCTGTTCGAGTGGTACGTTTACAACCGCCGCGTTTATCTTTGAACGTCATGAATATAATAAACACAACAATTGCAGTGTCGTTATGTGTTTGTCTTATTGGCGCCGGTCCGTCCAAGGCGGAAGAGCACCGCTCGTTGAACCGCATTCGCGTTACGCAATATGCGCCGAAAGCCGGGTCGTTTCCGGGCTGCACGCACATCACTTTTCGTGGCCAGACCGAAATCGTCACTACGGGTGCTCGGCTGTTCCACCGAAAAAATTCACGGTCGTCGTTTCGCGAAGCGGCCATTAAAGGTTTGCGCGATGCACATGCGGTGGTCTTCAATCCTCTGGATCAACTGTTCTATGCGACTGATACCGGAAATCATCGGCTGATCAGCTTTAGCGACCCAGCCCGCCGCCCACTGAAAAACAGCGCCGACGCGCTGGCAAATATCAAACTAAAACGTCCGCACGACATAGTGTTCGACCCCTCCACCGGCTGGCTGTATTCGCTCAACCCAGATCGTTGCCGGGTGTTTCGATTCAAGACACTGGGCGGAAAGGCGGACGCCCTCGATTTATCCTCGCACTTCGGTTATTCACGCGCGTTGAGCATCGTGAACGGCCGGTTGTATGTGGTTGGTTCGAGTGTTGGCGCAGTGGCCGAAATCATCGACTTTGAAAAAGGGTTGTACAATATCCACCCCAGTTTCGGCAAAAAAAAGAATGCCGTGGCAGGCAGTTGGAAGTCGACCGGTCTGGTTCTGAACGATGTCGACTTTTTCCAAGGGCGCTGGTTCGCCACCTGCTATTTTTGCCCCACCTATGCCGGAAACGAAGACTGCAACGAGAACAAGTTGATTCGCTTTGAAACGTGGCAAGATTTGAAATCGGGAAACTGGGAAGATCTCAGCCGGTTTCTTCCCGACAAGATCGTTCCGTACTACCTGACGCCGCGCAAAGGATCGCTTTACATTGCTGTATTCAGCCACGAAGAGCCTGGTTCCTTTGATGCGGTGCATCGGCTGACCATCTCGGATTAGCGGTCTCCCATCCTGGCGCACTCCGCGCCGTTGGAGTGTACGCTTCAGCGTGCTTTTTCTTTTTCACGGCCAACGAAACAGCCCGTGGTCAAATACGTTTGACATGTCGATGATCTTAATCGTAATCTGTTTGTCGGTCGGAGTAGTGAGTGATCTGTTACGTAAGACGATTGAAGGGACCGGATTATGATTATGATTAGACAGGGGAACGGTCGCGATAGGCGATAGCAATTTGTCGCGCGATGCGAAACAGCCTAAAGCGTGGACTCCAACGGTTGTAATAAGTTCGCTGCTGCGTCGTGCAGGAGGGATTGCAGAATTTGCGGTGGTAGTTGTTTGCCGACGAGTTGCGGGGCCGACATCGCATCGAACCGCTGGGCGTCGATGCGTTGCAAATCGGGGTCGGCAATGGGCGAAGGGCCGTTGTGGTTTGTCTCGAAGAGCGTTCGCAGCGCCCAGTAACGCGAGGCGTACAGGTCGAATGCTTCGCCGGCGCTGGCGGCTGGTGTTAGGTGGTTCGGCCGCAGATGTTTGTTGCTGGTCACGATGTCGGATCCAAACAAAATCCTGCCTTTCCAGCGGGTGAAAAATCGGACGACCGCCGCCTGCGAATGTTTGCTCAGTTCCCGCACCATCCACTTCGTGGCGCTTGTGTCGAGGTGAAGCCGGTCGTGGCGAGCGAGCAGGTCGGAGAGAAAGCCCAGATCTTCCGGCCAACCTACCATGTGCGCCGCGATAAACGGCACGGGAAACCGCTCGAGCGCGGCTTCGAGCGGTTCGTACTGCTCGCGTTTCACGCCGTACCGCGCGGCATCAACATAGTTCGTGGAGAACCACGTATCAGGATCTCCGATATGGACCATGATCACCATGTTCCGCTCGGCGGCGGCGGCCATTGCATCCAGAATATGCGGCGCGTCGAGTCGCATGGCGTTCGGCAAACCGGCTTTGTCTTCCATATCTCGGCGGCGGGGCGCCGACCAAAATTTCGCAATACGAGAACCGGCCGCATGCATTCGCTCGATTTGCCGCGCGTACTGCTCACCTAATTGTTGGGTCGATTTCAGCCGCCAATATTTGGGAATCGCGATAAAACGCACGGCGTCGCCCAGCACGGCGCGCACGGCCTCTATACCATCTTCCGGCGTCATGGAGTAAGTGCGTTCGATTCCATACCGCCGCGCCACATCTTGATAAACGCGAGCCGCCTCGCCACCGCTCAAATGCGTATGGATGTCGACAATAGGAAACGGATGGTTGGTGAACTTCGCGGCTTCGGCTGCGTAATCGAGCCCCAGCCGATTGGCCGCATGCAGCGTTTGTTGTAAGGGCATCATGCATTCCTCAGGCGATAGCGGATATTCCCGGCGGCTACGAATCGCTCGGGGAATCGGGACATTTTCAAAATGCCGGGCTTTTAATTCCGCGAGACAATATCGGGCGAGCCCTTACGAATCACAAGGGCAAACCGAACCAACTTTTGGCGAAGGAGATTGCCTCGTGGAAAGCCCCGCCGCTTGCCGACTGCTCTGCAACACATCGCGGTAGTGGCGCAGGCGGTGGTTGGGGTCGTCGAGCGCGCCGCCGAAGGAGCGGGATTCGTCCAGATAAATTCGGGGCACTGGCAGTTCGCGAATTTGAAGGTTGTGCAAAGCCGCTTGAACCCAGAGTTCAATCGGCATGGCGTAGCCGTTTTCAGTGAGTTGCAAACGGGCGAGCGACGCAACCTGATACGCCTTGAAACCGCAGAAGGCATCGGTCAGTTGAAACTGCAACTGCTCGTTCAATTCACGCGTGATGATTCGATTCACCCGCCGCCGATCTTCGGGCGCCGCGTCGTCGTCTCGAAAGACATGCCGATAACGGCTGCCGGAAACGATATCGACCCCGCCGACGGCCGACACGAACAGCGGAATGCGGCGAGGTTCATGTTGGCCGTCGCAATCGATCGTGACCAGCACATCGTAGCGGTGTTCGAGCGCATAGGCGAAAGCGGTTCGCAGGGCGGCGCCGTAACCTTGATTTTCGTTATGCCGAACCACCCTGACCTCAGTGCGAGTGCGTAATACACGAGCGGTTTGGTCGGTGGAGCCGTCGTCGACGACCAACACGTCGTCGGCGTATTGCGCGACGGCGTCGAGAACGGTTCCGACGTGTTTGGCTTCGTTAAAAACAGGCAATGCGGTGAGAGATCGGATCGACATCTGGGGTGTTCCTTCATTAAATCCAACGTCGGACGCGGCGGCAATATTCGGCGTAATCGTCGGCGAACGTGGCTTGCAACATGCGTTCCTCGCCCGCGATAAAAACGCGATCGATCAGCAGCACGAACAACGGCACAACCAGCAGCGGCGTTAACGATCCAAACAGAACCGCGCAGCCCCATAGCGCCAACGCCATGCCGACATAAATCGGATTGCGCGAAAATCGGTACGGTCCTGTAGTGACCAGCGCCGACGATTCATGAAACGGTTTGATGGTTGTTTTCGATTTTGCGAACAATCGCGCCGGCCAGATCACGAGCGAAATTCCGAGCACCACCAGCGCCAGGCCGGCGAGACGAAACGGCGTCGGCACAAGCGTTTGCATCGGGGCGAAGAAATGCAACGCCGTCATCAGCAACAGCGAAAACAGCAGCCAAAAAGGCGGAAAAATACGTCGCATGGATTATTCAACCTTCCACGGTGGAAACTTCGCTCGGCTTTTCCAAGCACACGCGGAAAACGCTTCGTCGAGCGGCGTCTTGGCGATGTGGTTCGTGTAGTTCGAGAGCACTTTCGAAGCGACCGCCGTGAGCAGCTCCAACACATTTCGCTTGGTGTAGCCCGCCGCGATGAACTGTTCGACCCGCCGGGGCGAGACAACGCCCCGCTCCACGACCACCTCTTGCGTGAATTCTCGCAACTCCTGCAAGCGTTGGTCGCTATACGGCGCGCCGTTTCGCGTGGCTTCGACCACATCGTCGGCGATATCCTCCATGTTGGCAAGCGCGGTGTGGGCGGCCATGCAGTAGTTGCATTCGTGTTCGTAGTTGATCGCGAACCAAACCACGTGCCTTTCGGTGGGCGTCAAACTGGAGCGGCGGCAAAGATCGATCAGGCTCAAATAGGCCTCGGCGGCAACCGGCGCTTCGGCCAGCACACCCAGCAAATTGGGAATGAATCCGTAGTTGCTTTCAACCTTCTTCAATACTTCGCGGGCGTCTTCCGGAGCGGAATCGTGCGTGTGGACAGTAAAGGTCGTCATCGAATATATCCTTTGGGAAACAACTGTGGATGTGACGCGGTATTGAGTCGCCATAACTTAAAACGGACTTCAACAGCCCTTTGGAATCAGGTAGCTGAGATGATGCTCGCAGTGCCAAAGTTGTTGATGATTCCACTGCTCCGGCGTCAGATTCCCGAACGCCAAATGCATCACGTAGGTCGCGTCCGGGGCGCTGAAGCGTTTGATTGCCGCTCGCAAACGCTCGGCGCCGACGCCATCGTCGACCGGCGCCAAAGGGTTGGCGAACGGAGGCGCCGGGAAACGCAAGCTGAACTGTTTGTGCTGCATCATCCCTTTCAAAAAAAGCAACCGCAGCAGTTTTCTCATTGGCCACGGCATGTTTTTGGGGAAGCCATCCAACGCGTCTTCCATGACAATCGCTAGGTGATTACAGATCTGGTCCAAACTCAAATTTCCACGACGCGCGCGGTCGTATCCATGCGATTGCAACGACTCGATGTCAGCCAATACATCGGCCCATTCATCAAACCGAAGCGCGCGGCGTTGCGGTTGTTGTTTTGTCATGCTTGCGAACTCCTGTTTGAGTGAGGGCGAAATATTTCGCGGCCGACGAAAAGGACGCGACATTTGATGGCCAATACCTGGAAAGCGTGGAACGACTGAATCCCGACTTGGCGGCCCGAGAAGCCCGGCTTTTTGAAAAAGCCGGGCTTCTGAACCAGGACGTAGTTTCTTCACGCTCCCTCAACCTGCCAGCGGTTTGCGGCCCAGCACGCGGCGAGAATCGGCTATCTGCCCGTAGTGCATCATCGGATGCAACGTGAGCACGAGAAAACATTGCCCGACCTTGCCGAAGAATGCTTCGCGCTCCGGCGGGCAGTTTTTACTGGGCGCGTCGAGGTCGTCCTCCGAAAGGCCGTTCAGCACGCTCATGGTTTGCGTGCGAACTTCGTCGAACTTCTGGCGGACTTCGTCCCAGGGAAGATAGTCGCTGGCTTCGGTCGTCGGCTCGATCCCGCTGCCGAACATTTCCTTCCAGCCGATCAACGGGTTTTCATTTCCCAGAATGATGTGATTCACGATGTTGGCTTCGGCGTACGTCAAATGGCCAAGAATCCACAACGGATGATTCCCGCCCGTGGCGGTGGGCTGCGTGAGCGGCGAATCCTTCATGTCGTCGAGCAAGCCAAACGTGAATGCCTTGCTGGTTTCGAGGCTCATGCGGATGTAATCAATCGTTTTCATACTGCGTACCTTTTCGTTTGAAAAAAGAGAAGACAAGAAGACCAAGGCGTCATAACAACTTGAATTTTTCGAGGTTACGTTATCTCGTTTAACGGCAAGCCGAAGGCGGCTGCGTTTTTCGGTCCTGCTCGTACGCGCTGCCGTCAAACGCAGCCGCCTTCGGCTTGCCGTTAAACGAGGAATTGTGCATTGTCAACCGTGTGAGGTATACGATGTAAAAACTTATTCCGGCGCCACGCGCCGCGAAAACTCCGGTTGGAATGCGGGGGTTGCCTGCTCTTCGGCGCGAGGCGTTTTGTCGGTTCCCGGCTGGGCCGCCTGTTCGACTTGCGGCGAGAGGAAACCAAGGTGGTGGCCACAGTGCCAAAGTTGAAACGTTGTGCAGGCCCCCGCTCCAACCCGGCAGCGTTGTTGCGCAACCGCTTGTTTGAGCCGCTCGACGCCGGCTTCGTCGGCAACGGGTTGGGATTGTCGGGCCATCGGCAACGTGGGCAAACGCAAGCGAAGCGCCGTGACCGTTCGCGCGAAGTGCATCACGATAATCGGCACTCGAATTCGTTCCAGCAGCGCGCCGAAGCGCGTGCGGCCAACACGTTGCGAAAACTCCATCATTGTCGCCAAATGATTGCAGTTCTGACCCAACGACCAACTTCCTTGCTGGTCGTAACCGCGATGTGTTAGCAAATCGAGCCGCGCGACGATGTCGTCGAGTTTGCTGAATTGCAGGTTCTTCGCCATCATGTTTCCTCCCGTCATGTTTCTACTCCCGAGATAAACGTATCGATGAAAACTGAATTTTTGCAATTTGTCTTACCGCTCAAAAAAACGACGCCGCCCAACCCTTTGGACATCTGCTGTTGGACAGCGCCGTCCTACTAAAACTAAAAGTCGTACCAAAGGCCCCAGCCGGTTTGTTGTTCATTTTCGCGAAAGAATGAGAACTGAGGGCTGCCGCCGTTGTAGTAGTAAAGTCCGGTGCGTAAGGTTCCGTCGCCTGGCAAGCCGCCGCGCCAAGCCCAGCCGGCTTGCACGGCGAGGTTGCCGCTGAAATCGAGTTCCTGCCGAAGATGCACGTTGACCGCGAAGAACGGCGCCCCGCGGCCGCCGGTCGGTCCGCCGGGGCCGTAGTCGAGCCCAAATTGAATTTCCCAGGGTTCGGAAAACTCCGAAGCGAAGGCCCAGCCGGCTTCCGTGTAGAGCCGAATCTTGGGCGTGGCGTAGTAGGAATAGCCCAGCACCAGAACATCGCGAAAAAAGTTCAGCCGCACATGCGACGGATTCTTCAGCAGGAATTCGTCGCCCGTATGGGAGCTAACGTGGTAGTAGCCAAACTTGAAACGATGCGGACCGACGCCGTAGGTGAAAGGAATGTCGACGCGGAAATCTGTCGAGACGACATCCAGGCCTTGGTCAGGGTCTTGGCGTAACTAGGCGCCGACCAGAATGTCGAGCTGAAAACCCTCGGCGCGGTCGCGAGGACCGTACCGAATCAATCCCAGCCGACCGCCGAGCATGGAATCGGCCAGCGGACCATTGCCGGTTTCGTCAACCAACTGTGTCGACATTCTCGGCTCCTGCGCGTTCGCCCAATACGTGTGGTAGATGAACCCCGTCGGTCGCACATGCCACTCCCAGTCGGAAGACGCCGGGAGAACGCCCGCCGGCGGTCCCTGCAAATGGCCATTTTCTGTGGGAGCAGCGGCCGTTCTACGCGAGGGGATGTTTTCCGACGCCGGCAGCACCGAGGGCAGCGAGATCATCGGCTCGCCATACGGGTCGAACAGATCGCCCGCCGCAACCAAGCCGGGAATTACGATCAGCAACAGGGCCAGCAAAACGGCCGAGGCTTGTGGCAGACGGCGCAACCGCAATTTGGTCGGCATTCGGTTGGCGTCGGATCGTAATTGAATCATGGTTCAATAATTGGACGTATAATTTTGAAAGTCAGTTCAACAAATAGGCAAAAAAAGAGAGGCTCAACGCAGCAATAGCAGAGTAGAATCAACAGCGCCGCGAATAGTTTTTGAATCGGCGCCGGCTCGCGCCATGACATTCAACCCGCTGACCGTGTTCACCAAAAAAGCCGCCAGCGCGATTGGGTCGGCTCCAGGCGACAACTCCCCCGCTTCGGCGGCTTCGGTGAGTTTGGTTTCCAGCATGGTTTGCAACCGTTTCAAAAGTTGGCGGGCGAGTTTTGCCACGCCATCTTGATTTTTGCCGAATTCGATCAGCGTATTCTGGATGAAGCATCCCTTGCAGTCGGGCTGCGACATAAACTCACCCCAGCACTCCACTAAACTCCGCACGTTTTGCAGCGGCGTTCCCGGCCCGTCGAGCACTCCGATTCCTCGCTTGAACATGGTCTCGCAATATAGATCAAAAGCTCGATCGAACAGAGTTTGCTTGTCTCCAAAGGCGGCGTACATGCTACCAGAATTCATGTTCATCGCCGACAACAGTTCATCGCACGAGGCGCCTTCAAATCCTCGCCGCCAAAAAACCTCCATCGCGGCGGCGAGAGCCTGTTGTTCGTCAAATTGTCTGGGGCGTCCTCGATTCATACCACAAGTATCGGCATTATTGAATGCCAGTTCAAGATTACAACCCGCATTTTTTCAAATTAGTTAGAATATTTTGGTCTTAACGGCGCAACGGCTGCAAAAACGACCACCGTTCGGGGGGGGCTGCCGTCGTTATTTGGGGGGCTACCGCAGATTTCGTGATGCGTTTGCCACGCGATATCGCGAGGGTGCTCGTTTTTCCTCTGGAAGCATTGGGCGAAGGTCGGTATACTCCCGCCCCGCTGGGAGACTGGCTGGAAACCAAAATATGGTGTGAACTCCAATTTATGGCCAGACTCTCAGTTATTTAGAAATCGAGCATAAAATCGGGAGAAAACTCTTGGCGGCG
Organism: Planctomycetota bacterium; assembly: GCA_024276655.1. GTDB lineage: Bacteria > Planctomycetota > Planctomycetia > Pirellulales > Pirellulaceae > SZUA-33. Next base: position 29,167 of record JAJRWU010000106.1, on the reverse strand, counting down.
GTCGCCTCAGTCCGACGGTGCAAGGGAACGACGCTGCTATGGGTCGTTTTTCTCTGCTGCGCCGTGCTTCCCGGCTGCGTTCGCCGCCGGCTGACGATTCGCAGCAATCCTTCTGGGGCGTTGGTCAGCATCAACAACCAGGAAATCGGCCCGACGCCGGTATCGGTCGCTTTTCTCTACTACGGCGTGTATTCGATACGGGTGGAAAAAAGCGGTTACGAATCGGAAACGGTGCATAAAAAGATTTCGCCGCCGCCTTACGAGTACCCGGTGATTGACTTTTTCAGCGAAAACCTTTGGCCCTGGGAGCTGCGCGACGAACGCATTGTCGAATTCCAACTGCGGCCGCAGGTGATCGTCCCCACGGAGCAATTGGTGCGTAATGCGGAAGACTTGCGTGGCAACGCTGGACAAGGTTTTTTCACACCCCTTGCGCCGCCGCAGTTGACGCCCCGCGATGCGGCGCCATACGCTGCGCCCAGTAGTGCGCCTTCTTACCCGATAGTCCCCCCGACGACGCCCCCGCCCACGACTCCTCCAAACACGCCAACGTTTCGCTCTCGCACGTTACCGCCCGCTGTATTGGGGCCGCCCGCCACGGCGCCGCAAACGCCCCCCTTCGCACCTCGCTATTGAACGGGTTCTTCAAGGGTTTTTAGTCGGCTATAATGTGCATCCGTCGGATGAACCACGAAAACTTCCGCGTTCTCGAACGAATCAACAGAAACGTTTTATTCGTTACGCGGAAAATCCTGGCGTTTTGAAAATGCCGGGCTTATCGTTCGGCGAAGTCATCTTGGGTAAATCCTCAACGAGCGGCCATGCTTTCCCAACCCAATTCTTCCGGCGCCGCGCCGCGACAATCGGTGCTTTCGGTCTCGCAGCTGACCGGCGTGATCAAGGATTTGCTCGAAGCGGCGATACCCCATGTTTGGGTCAGCGGCGAAATTCTCGACATCTCGCGTCCTCGCTCTGGTCATGTTTATTTCACTCTGAAAGACGACCGCGCCCAGTTGCGTTGTGTGATGTGGCGCAACACGGCGCAGCGTTTGCGATTCGACCTCGACGACGGCATGCAGGTCATTTGCCAGGGCGGGGTCGATGTGTACCCTCCTCGGGGCGGCTACCAGTTGATCGTGCGGGAAGTGGAGCCGTTGGGCGTCGGCGCGCAGCAATTGGCGCTGCGAAAACTGCGTGACCGGCTGGCGGCGGAAGGTTTGTTTGCCGCGGAAAGAAAGCGGCCGCTGCCACGATTCCCGCGGCGGGTTGCTTTTGTCACGAGCCCCACCAGCGCGGCGGTTAATGATTTTCTCGAAGTCGCGCGTCGTCGTTGGCGAGGCGTGTCCGTGTTGATCGCACCGACGCGCGTGCAGGGCGAAGGCGCGGCCCAGGAAATCGCCGCCCAAATTCGCAATGTCAACCGCTGGAAAGACGAAATCGATATTCTCATCGTGGGACGCGGCGGCGGCAGCCTGGAGGATTTGTGGTGCTTTAATGAAGAGCCGGTCGTGCGGGCGATTGCAGAATCTTCGATTCCGGTCGTCTCGGCCGTGGGCCATGAAATTGATGTGACATTATCCGATTTGGCGGCCGATGTGCGGGCCCTAACGCCCAGCGAAGCGGCCGAACTCGCCACGCCTTCGTCGGAGGAAATCTTGGCCTCCTTGCAGGCCACCGAACAACGCCTACTCGCCGCGCTGCGGCGGCGGTATGATGAAGCGCGGCGTCGCCTCGAATTGCTCGGACGGCAACGCGTGTTTCGCCAGCCCCTGGAAAGAATACAACTGTATTCCGCTCGGCTGGATGAGTTGGAGGGCCGCTTGGCGAGGGCGGCCCGTGTTGGCTTGGAGCGGGGAGACATGCAACTTGCCGCCGCCGCTGAGCGGCTCGCTTCGTTGAGTCCGCTGGCGACGCTCGGGCGAGGCTATAGCTTGACCACATGGGCCGATTCCGGCGAGTTGGTGCGCAACGTGAGTGAGGTGGCCAACGGCGTTCTTCTGCACACCCAACTGGCCGAGGGCGCGGTCGTGAGCCGCGTGGAGGAGGTGCATGCGGGGGCGGCTCCGTTAGCGAAGAGGCCAGACGCAAAGGATCGCGAATAAAAAATGAGGAAATCGGCTCCGTGACAGACGCGTCTAAACCAAATACACCCGCAGACCACGCTCCTGTTCTGAACGAAAACCTTTCGTTTGAGGACGCGTTGGCGAGGTTGGAGGGAATTGCCGCCGAATTGGAAAGCGGCGATTTGGGGCTCACCGAATCGTTGAAGGAATACGAGGAGGGCGTCGCGCACCTACGACATTGCCACGCCTTGCTGCGATCGGCCGAACGGAAAATCGAGCTCCTGACCGGAGTCGACAGCGAAGGTCGGCCGGTGGTGCAATCGTTCGACGATGCGGCGGGCGACTCGCTGGACGAAAAATCCGCCGCACGCGGCCAGCGACGAGGCGTCAAAAAAACCAAAAAACGCCGCAAGAAAATGGCATCCAGTCCCCCGAACGCCGCCCCGCCTCGCGACGATTCTCGCGAACCCAATTCTCGCAACACTGACGAACCGCGAGAGCTTTTCTAGAAGCCTCCGCCGATTCTTGGAAAGACGCACCGCGAGCGGCTTCGGTGAGTTGTCTGGCCAGGCGCCAGCGACGCCATCCCCTGTTCGCCGGGAATAGCCCCCAATTTACATGCCGAATTAAAAGCCCGCATTTTGAAAATGCCGGGTTCTTTTAGCTACAACCGAGAACTTATTTCGCGAATACTCCCGGTTGGCGCATCGTCGTGCAGCATGCGCGAAACTCCCTCTCAAGGAACGAATGCCCTTACAACCGTTGCGTTCGATTGATCAAAAACAATATTTTCAGTTTTTTTTGTTGCACGCCACCTCCAGCTCAAGATTTAAAACCTAGCCTTCACTATGGCGGGCAGACAGTTTGGCGTAGTCAACAATAACATCTTTTCGAGAAGACCTTTCCATGAATCTTCGTGAATTCCGACGGCTGCGTCTGGCGCAAGTATCGAGCAAACGTAAGGGGGCGGCGCTCGTTGAATTCGCTATCGTGCTGCCTGTTATCGTTTTGCTGTTCATGGGTTCGCTCGAAATGGGTCGGACCGTGATGGTGCGGCATGTGTTGGAAGAAACCGCTCGTGCAGGATGCCGTATCGCTGCGTTTGAAAATGGCAGCCGGCAAGATGTGCTCAATATCGTGGCCACCGCGATGGATGCCGCAAACATCGACGACTACACCGTCACGATAACTCCAGAACAGCCACAGAATCTTGCGGCTTTTCAGGCTGTTACCGTTTCAGTCGCCGTGCTCCACTCGAATGTGAGTTGGCTGCCATCCCCCAACTTCATGAGCAATGCAACAGTGGCCGGAACATGCGTGATGCCGGCCGAAGGAGACGGGGCGATGGATCCTGACAGCAACGACACTCCAAGCACGGACAATGACGACGACGACAACGGCGGCGGATATGGCGACAACGGCGATGATGATGATGACGACGATGACGACGATGATGATTATGATGATGATGATGACGAAGATGATGATGATGACGAAGATGATGATGATGACGGCGATGATGACGAAGATGATGATGATGACGAAGATGATGATGATGACGACGATGATGAAGATCACGACGATGAAGATCACGACGATGATGATGACGACGATGATGATGACGACGATGATGAAGATCACGAAGATGATGATTAAAGCGAGTAGGTAGGCGGTGTCCAAGAACTGCCGGGTCCTGGAGAATAATCAATCATGTTTCAGCCCGGCGCCATCTCAACCCACGAAGAAAATCAACCCATGAGCACGCATCGATTAAAACGGCGACAGCGACGCGGATCCGCCTTAATGGCGTCACTCCTGATGGTGGTCATGCTCTGTATGCTCACCGCCATGACGGTCGACTACGGCTACATGCACGCATCCAAGTCGCGCATGCAGAGCGCCGCCGATGCGGCGGCGTTGGCGGCGGCGATGCGTATCGGAAATGTGAATACGGAGGCGACCAGAACCAACGCCCAGGCATGGGCGGCTGGGTTCGCCAATGAGAATTTGCCAAACAAGGGAAGTGTGCTGGTGCCCGAAGACATCGTGTTTGGTAAATGGGATCCTGCGTCCGAAACGTTCGCGGCAAGTGAAGGCGCTCCGAATGCCGTGCAAGTGCTTGTTCGCCGCGACGGCAAAAACACTGATAGCGTGGGCACGTATTTCATGAAAATCTTCGGCGTGAAAGAGGTGCCGCTTAAGACCGCCGCGACGGCTACCATTTCTCCCAGTTCCGCAGCAGAGGGGATGCCTCTGGCGCTGCGAGCACCGGGCTTCGGTCCGATCGACCCCGACAGCAACTTGAGTGATTTATGCAACGACGAAGACGACGACGATGATGACGAAGATGACGACGAAGATGATGACGAAGATGATGACGAAGATGATGACGAAGATGACGACGAAGATGACGACGAAGATGACGACGAAGATGACGACGAAGATGACGACGAAGATGACGACGAAGATGACGACGAAGATGATGACGAAGATGATGACGAAGATGACGACGAAGATGACGACGAAGATGACGACGAAGATGACGACGAAGATGACGACGAAGATGATGACGAAGATGATGACGAAGATGATGACGAAGATGACGACGAAGATGATGACGAAGATGACGACGAAGATGATGACGAAGATGATGACGAAGATGATGACGAAGATGACGACGAAGATGACGACGAAGATGATGACGAAGATGATGACGAAGATCACGACGAAGATCACGACGAGGATGACGACGAGGATGACGACGAGGATGACGACGAGGATGATGACGAAGATGACGACGAAGATGACGACGAAGATGATGACGAAGATGACGACGAAGATGACGACGAAGATGACGACGAAGATGACGACGAAGATGACGACGAAGATGACGACGAAGATGACGACGAAGATCACGACGAAGATGATGACGAAGATCACGACGAAGACGATGAAGATTTCAGCACTCAGTGTGCTGAATACGGTCCGTCGTCTCCCGAGAACGGCGAATACTTTAAAGTTGGAGATGAGGTCGTGGTCGCCGTCTTCGGAGAAGGCGAACATCTTTCGGCACACCTCACGCTCGAAATCGATTCCTATGGCGAGGGCGCTACCGAAAACGACGTGGCGAGCATACTCAATGGCGATGACGATCCAGTCAGCCTGAAGGTTGGCGACGAGGCTCGTGTCTTCAATGGCGGGACCAACGGAGGCAGTTTTGAAGAAGCGCTACAACAACGGCTCGACCTGCCGTATTACGATCCTGCCCGGGACATCGTGATGCCTATCGTCGAGACGATTCCCGAAAGCCGCGACCTTAACGGCGAATTAACGGGTAAGATCCGTATCGCGGACTTCGTTTCCGTGCACCTCGACAGGGTGGTCGAAATGGAAGTGGATGATCCCGATGAGCCGGGTGAGAAAACGACCGTGCGTTACGTGATGGGAACCATCACGACGCGCCGAGCTGTGGCGTCATGGGGCGGCGCGACGCCAAGCGGCGCCGGCGGTAGGACTGTCACCTTGGCCGAACTCGTGAAATAGGACGCTTCGAAGGGCTGCCTTTTACGCGTCGACGAAGGTCGGCGTTCCGTTAAGAAACAGTCCCGAAATACGTTCCCGGTTGTAGCTCAAAGAAGCCCGGCATTTTCAAAATGCCGGGCTTCTTTTTTGGAGATGTTGCGCAATCTCTTATGGCGACACAAGATGACTCGTCATTCTTGAAGCAGTAAGAGTTTGTGTCCTCCGTAGGTATTGGCGTCTGTTGTCAGGCGTTCTCATGGCCACTCGCTTTTTCAATTTTGGCCGGCGATGGCTCTGGCGGGCGCTTACTTGGGGCGTTCATTTACTAAATGTGCATGGGGCGAGGTGTCGATACCACTTCTGAAGACACCGTACAGACGGAAACGTGGTATTTTGAGGGGAGTGGCGTGATTACGCAACGAACGTTCTGGATTGCCTTCTGGTCTGTCGCCGCCTTCGTTGGCGGCGCCGATTCCCTTTTCGCGCAAAACAGACAGACGACCTACTTGCCGCCGCCAGTTTCGGCCATGCGGCCATACGCCGCCGGGGCCAGACATTCGAACGAAATGCGTGCGGCGAATCCTTTAGAACGCCACGATAGGTTGGCGATGCGCAGCCAGCCTCCTGTCTCTGGTTCGTTCGCGTCTCAAATCCGACGCCTGCCGCCAATTAGGCCGCAGCAACGGCCAAACGCCCTGAATGCCCAGGCGGTTGATGGCACCTGGCAAGACGTCGGCGGGCAGATCATTATCAACTTCAATGGTCAGCAGTTACGACTGGAAAAGACCGGCGACGAACCCGCTCCGAAGCCTTACGCGCCGCCTGGAGGCGAGGTGTATGGCCGTTTGTCCCACAAGGGCCGTCCGGTTGCCAATTGCAGGGTTGCGCTATTGCCGCTGAAAAAGGATTGGAGCGGTTATCGGGTAGATGGCTCGGTCGCGCCTACCGTCGGCACGACCGACAGCGACGGCATTTACCGTATCGAGGACGTCGCTTCCGGACCGTACAAACTCACATGGTTGCCTGACGGCGAACGGCAGTGGATTCGCCGGATTGAAATCCGCCCGGACGTCAACGTGAAATCCGGCGATATTGCGCACATCAAGGAAATCCGAAAGTCGTTACGGACGGTGAATTAGCTTGGCAACGCCGCAATTTACAGTTCGCCTGGTGCTTTAAGGCGAGCGGCAGATGAAATTTACCTAATACAAGCACGAAGCGCAAGCGAGTGAATCAGTAAACGGTCATTCCCGCGTGGGTGGGAACCCAAAAAAAACTTACGGACTCCCACTGCGTGCGGGTAAGTTATTTTCTGGCGCTCGCCTTATCAACGCTGGGCGTCGGGGGCACAGTTGCAACTCTGCCGGGTTGCCCGCCTTCAAAGACGCTGAATTCGGCCCATACGGGAAGGTGATCCGAAATTTCAATCGCTTCGGGCAGCGGTAGATTGAATTCCCGCAGGAAGTCATAAACGCCTGAGCGGCCGGTGAACTCGCTGGTCGCCTTGGTGGAAAAAACCAAATTGTCGTAGAGTTTCGTGCCCCGTGTATTTGTGGCCACGCCCGAAATCGTGGGAGTGAGGCCCGCGCTTTGCACCTGTGGAATGAGGCCTCGGTCGTCGATGTTGAAATCGCCGAGAATGATCACGTCGTCTTCGTTGCGGCCGTCGTCGCGCACTTCACGATAGATCGCGTCGAGGTACTTGATTTCATCTTTAACTTCGTCGGGGTCGGTGTGAATGTTGACCAGCGAGAACGTCCAGGCTTGTTCTGGCGGCGGTCCTCGCACGCGAAACCAACCCACATACGGTTCGCGATGGATGACATCATTGGGATCGGCCACGACATAACACTGGTTGCGATCGACTTCAACCTTTTGCGTGTCGAAGATGTACGCGTATTGTTCCTTGCTGACCGTTCGCCCCAGCCGCTCGCTGATCACGTAGTCGTAGCGGCGCCCGCCGGCGTTGATCAGATCGATAAATCTCGGCAGAACGTCTTGATTCTTCGACCGCACTTCCTGGACAGCCACAATATCGAACTGACGAACTATTTGCGCGAGCCGGTCCATCACGACCGGCTTGTTGAGTTTGCTTTGTCCAAAAACTTGAATGTTGAATGAGGCCACGCGAATCACGCCATTGGCGTTGCTGGCCAGGGCGCCTTGCGGCTCGGTTTCGCTCGGAATTTTCTCGCGAGCGCCGACTTGCAGGTTGCCGAGGCCCTTGATCTCGAAATTCTGGAAGAAGAACCAACCTGCGGCTGAAACGAGCGCAAGCAACACAAGACCAGCTGACTTTTTCACGAGTCCCTCCTTGGGTAAACGCCGCTCGACCTCCGGCCGAGCCTTCAAGAATAGAGAAATAGCCAAGATTAGCAGCCGCGAACTCTAGCACCGTTCGCGATCGGCCGCTAGACCAACTCCTGGCACATGGTTTCGATGCGGGCGATTTCGTCGGCCGTGATTTGATAAAGCCGATAGACGGCCGCGTCGAGTTGCTGTTCGAGATGTTGGCTGGCGGCGCCGGGAATATTATCGCCGCCGCGCCGATGGAGTTTCTGGGCGGAATCGATAATGGTTTGGCGCCATTGTTTTTCCAGATTGTTTTTGAAGTCGATGCGCCGAATCGGCAATTCGCCGAGTTGCCCCTTGTTGACCGACGCATACCCGCCCGCCAACTGTTTCGAAGCATGCCGTTGCCGGAAAAGGAACGTTAGCAATTTGGAATTGAGCAAACCTAAAAGATAAAACGCGTCGACTTGCAAATTCGCCGCGGCAAACACTTGCACGCCCAACGCCAAGGGCGATTCGCACCAAGCCGCCTGCAAGCGTTTGGTCAAGCCTGAGCACACGATTTTGGGGTCATCGAAAAGTTTTCGCTTGCCTGGACTGACCGTGGGCGCATCGAATGGCAACCGAGGCAGCGCGTAACGTCGCTTCTGGAATCGCACATTTCCCCGGCGGATGTGATACCGATTGATCGAACCGCTGACGACGAAATCCCAGCCTTCCTGCTGGGCGTTTTTATCGACGTTCTCGTCGGGCGAGGAACCGTTTTCTTCAGACGCCTCACGCAAGGCAGCACCGATTTTCGCGGCCTGAAAACCTGTCACGCCACAGCGCAGCGTGGCCAGTTCGGCCAACGGCGCGACGGGCGTCCTGACTTCCAAATCGGTCTCCGCATGGAGTGCAAACACGCCTTTGGCCCGCAAGGTTGCTTGCAACACGCGGCATCGCGGGCGGGTCGGCAACCGCCCAACGGCCGCAGCCTCATACACGCCAACATGCTGCTGCTGGCTGGGCGCCGCCTTGCGCCAATACAATACATAAGGGTACACGTTCACGCCGGGGAACAGTTGCAAGTTGGAGCAGTCATCGATTCTTTCCAAACAGGTTTCCCGCAGCAACATGTCGCGGCAGGCTTGGGCGTAGAGCAGCGAACCGATTTTGTTGGGCGTGATCATCGCGCCCACGCCGCCCGGCCGCAGCAAGCGATTCGCCTGCTCCAGGAACAGCACGTAAAGATCGTACGCGCCGCGGGCTGTCTGGTAACGCGTCGACCAATACGGCTTCGCCGCCGCCAACGGTCCTTGAGAAAGACGCCGCATGCCGACGTACGGCGGGTTGCCCAGCAGCATGTCGAAACCGCTTTGGGCGGGGGCGCCGGTAAACACTTTGGGAAAGGCTTGGCGCCAGTCGAATTGCCGCCAATCATAGGGGCGCTCCGTCAGTTGCGGAGGCGAGAAATCGGCGCCCAGAAGGGCGTTGCCCGTGAGGATGCTCGCATCGAGCAATCGCGCCGATGTTTCCCGCGCTGGCTGTTTTCCCGCCGCCGAGTGGGCCGCACGGAACGACGGCAAGACAGCACGCCGGGCCGCCGCCACCGCTTGCGGATTGACGTCCACGCCGTAGATGCCGGGGAGCTTCAAACGCAGCGCTTCCAGTAAGAACACACCATCGCCACAGGCGGGATCCAAAACGCGGGCATCGTGCAACGAGTGGTCGGGGTGAAAACGCCGCCAGATAGCCACGGCGTTTTCCACCACGTGCCGGGCCAGTCGGGGCGGCGTGTAGAAAGAGCCGCTTTCACGACGCGGTTCTCGATTGTTCGACACAATCGCCCTTTCCGTTCAGGAATAGTCCTGAAATAAGTTACCGGTAGTAGTTCAGAAAAGCCCGGCATTTTGAAAATGCCGGGCTTTTAATTCGGCATGTAAATTCAGGACTGTTCCTCGGTCACTCCTGCGGGGCGATGGTGTGACGATACCTATTCATCGCGCCGGGGTCGCATAACCCCACTCGATTATAGGGCCGAATTGCCTCCGCGACAGACTGTTCAAACCGCGCCGCCATGTTCGTCGTCACACGATGTTGGCCGGAAAGTCGCTTCGCTTCGTGCGAAATCCTGGCGACCGCCCGCCGCAACGGCAGTTCGTCGGCACAAAGGAACTGGCGAACTGGCCCTCCTGCGGTGCGAGTCTGTTCGTAATAAGTGGCGGCGGCGAAGTAAAGCATCGTGCAAGCGGCGAACAGTCTGAAATCAGTCAATGCATCGTAACAGCTACTCGCCAAATGGTCGATCATCGCCAATTCGCTGAACAACGCCCGCTGGTAGCCGCAAAGCGTCGAGGGCAGCGAATCTTTACTAAAGTGCTGTTCCAGAATAGACGCCAACCGTTCGATGCCGCAGAGCGAATGTGCGATACCCGTGCTGTGCAGCGGATCGATAAAACCAGCGGTGTGCGGCAACGCCGCCCAGCCGGGGCCGACGGCCTGCTGCAAACGCCGCTGCAAACGCGGGCTGAGAATGAGTTTTCCCGGGGAGGCCGCCAACGCGGCTTCGGTAAACTGCTCTTGCAGCGCGGGGTAATCGGCGAGCGTCCGCCGCCACAACTGTTGGGCCGATGCAGCGTTGGGTGGTTGGCGGCGACGACCATCAAATACAAGGCCGGCGCTGGTGCGTCCGTCGAGGAAACGCAGTCGCCACAACCAACTGGTTTCGAGCAAGTGATGCTGGGCTGCTTCGTCGCAGGGGAAGGGGTGATCGGCGCGGGTGGAGGGCGAAGCGGCGTCGAGCATGTCAGACCAAGGCGGCAGGTGGTCGAAGTGCGAATAGATCGCCCATGAGTTGGTTCGGAAACGAACGTTTGCTTTGGCCACTCCCAGCATTCGCGGCAGCCAAGCGGCGGGACCCGTGGCGTCGACCACGAACCGGGCGCGAACTTCGAGCGGCTCTCCATTTTGCACGCCGCCGAGCCGCCATGCGCCGTCGTAATGCGCGGCGTTGAGTTCGACCTGCTCTTCGGTTTGTACGCCCAAGGCGGCGGCTTCGTCGAACAGGAAGGCGTCAACATCGGCCCGCAACCACTGCGTGTCAGCTTGCTCTCGACTGCTGCTGGCCGCGACCAACAGCGCATTACCGTGATTGGGCGCCGCGGCGAAAGGCCGGTTTTTTTGATGGGCGAAGTAACTGAAGCCGCGTTTGCAGCCGCAGGTTAGGTGGGGATACGTTTCTTGCCACGAGCCGAATTTCGCCAGCGGCAGCAGACGCGGTAAGTCGTACCGCTGGGCGAGCGCGGCCAGCACCATGTTGGCGGTGGGCGTCGACGATTCGCCAATCGCGAAGCGAGGATGTTGGGCGCGGTCGAACAACGCGGCGTCAAAACCGATGCGTTTCAAAATCATGGCCAGCAGCGAACCGGCGAAGCCGCCGCCAAGTACGAGTATCTGGCAATTGACCGTCTTCATGCGCCGCTCGTTTCGCTTTGGCAGGGGCAGTCGGTCGCGACGCGTGGCAGCACGACCTGCCGCAGATTCATCTCGGCGAGCCGTTGTGCGCGGCGCGGACCGCAAAGAGTGCAGGCAAAGAATCGTTCGACGTCCCAGAGGTCGACAAACACCCGTCCGCGCGCGGGGTTCAAACCTTCCTCCAACACTTTTTCCAGCGACGCCAGCGTGGGCGGTGCGTAATTTCCCTGCGTTGCCAGTTGCTCCATCACGCCGTTGCCGGCGCGCGTGGGAATGACCGCGCAACACTGCACGCCGACTTCAAACGCCCAGGCAATTGACCGCAACGCCCAGGCAACACCCTCTTCTTCCGTTTGGTAGGGAGGACGCAGCAGAATGAAGGCCCGCACGCCGATGTTGCTCCGCCGAAGGAAGGCCGCCGAAGCGGCGAAGTCGTCGAGCGTCATGGCCTTGTTCAAACGCGGCAGCACGCGAGGATCGATGGTTTCCAAACCGAGCGCCACTTCCAGCGGCGGGGCGAGTAACTTTTGAAACTGCAACAGCCGCTGGCCACAAAACTTTGGATGGTTTTCCACAATCACCCGCTGAAACGGCGCCACATGCTGGGCGATTTTTTCGTAGTCGGCGGGAGGGATGGCGGCTGGGTCGGAAAAGTTGCCGCTGTTATAAAGTTTGATCTGCTGGGCGGGGCCGAGATGCTCCAACGCATATTCGATTTGCCCCGCCACGGCGCCAACGGGAACTGTTTCGTCGGTCGTGTTGCGCCAGAGGTCGCACATCAAACAACGCAGCGGGCATTCGCGATTGGTGAGGAAGATCGTCGCGACTTGCACGACGCTTCCGTCGGCGGCGCATTCCGGCTCCACGTGAAAGGCGTACGGCCGCGCCGTATCAACGGCCGACTTGCCGCCGCGAGCGGCCAAAATTTCGCGTGTGGGAATCAAAAGACGGTCAGCCATGAAGCTCGGAAAACATGCGGCGATACACGGCCTCTTCATTCGCGGGGAAGAGATTTGTGAAGCGTTCGGCATCGACGGCGCCGCGTTGAAAACGCCGCTTTTCGAAGATGGGCATCTTCATGCCGGTCAACGCCTCCACGCCCGCCGCCACGATTTGACCTTTCAACGCGTACAGCCGTTGTTCATCCCAATCGGTGAGTTCGATGAAAGGAATACCCTCCGCGACACCCACCACCGAAGGTTCGGCGAAAGGACTGAAGCCGCTGAATCCACAACTGCGAGCCGGCGCGTACGTGCGGACGTGCCCCCGGCTTTGGCCGCCGCTGTAGGTCAGCGAATGTTTGACCGCGTCGACGCCCCAACCTTCCTGGTACAGCATCAAATTGTTGAGCACGCTGCGAATGGTCAGTTCGGGGTTCTCGTGAATCGGGTAGTCTTTTAAGTTTTCGTCGCCGCCATCGCCATCGACCAACACACGCCAATCGGGATACCGCCGCCGAATCGCGCGGCACAGCGTCAAACCCATGGCGGCGGCTTGCACATCAAGCGGTTTATAATCTTCAATCGTGCGAACTGTTTCGCGCAGGTTGATCGCATCGCCGCCGACTTGCACCACTTCGAGGAAAAGCTCCAAGTCGAGCGCGCGGAGGAACTCCCGGGCCTGTTGGGAATCGGCCTGTTGGGAATCAGACGGCTGGCCGCCGACCGAGAGCGTGAAGGCCTTCAGCCTTGCCGGCGACTGCCCTCTTTGCAGAATCAAATGGTGGAGAATCAGAAACAGCGCTCCGCTATCGACGCCGCCGGAAAACAGCACGCCGATCGGTTCCTGTTCGTCGAGTTGATCGAGCCAGGCTTGGCAAACATGCGCCACGGCGCCGATGTATGCTTGGCCGATGCTGTTGATATCGGCCGGCAACCGGTTACGTTGCGGGGCGACAAAACGCGTGCAGGTTGGTTGTGGGTCGGGGCAGCCGATCAAACGCAACTCCAGCAGATGATGCGCCGGAACCATGCGGGTGTAGGAAGGATGGAACTGATCGGCCAGCCCCATCTCGACGAGTTGCTGTTTGATTTCATCAATGCGTTCGGCCACGATCAGACACGGCCCGGCCGCTTGCTTGGCGAGAAAATATCGCATCGGCCGACCCAGCGTGCGCGCCATGCGAACGGTTTGCCCATCCTTGGCGAGCAAGGCGAACTGCCCTTCCAGCTTGGCGATTTTCGCCGCGTCGCCGCTGCGCACCGCCGCGGTCGCCTGTTCAAGCGTAGCGTTCAAGAGCAGATTCGCTTGGGGGTCGAGTAAGTCGATCATGCGTTCGACCAGCGCGACAAATGCCATGGCGTGTTCTTTCTGAGTAGTAGTGTTGCGTTTACCGCACTTAATACCAAAACCAACTGTTCGGCATGCGTTGTTCGGTTTGATAGAGGCCGTCTTCGCTAACTTTTGTTTTTTTGAGAATGATAAAACCCAGGTTGCGATATTCGATCAAGTGCGCCAGCCCGGCATCGGTGATGGGCGTTCCCTCCAGGTCGATGGCGCCGAAGCCGGCGAGATCGTCTCTCGCGATGAGGGCGGCGTCATTGATATCGGCCTTGCGGAGGTCGAGCATTTTTACTTTCGGCAAGGCGGGAGTCCAATTGCGCCAGCCGAATTTTCGTCCCCAGGCCAACACCCATTCCCAGGGGTTGCGCGGCCAAAAGCCCAGCCAGCCTCCACCGAAGAGCACCAGCCACGGCGTTACGGCAATGGCCAAGCCCGGCCAACGCAACATCAAGAAGAAGAGTATTGAAACCGCCAAGACAAAGGCGGCCAAGCACCAGGGCGCCAGGGAAATCATCGTATCGGCCGACTCCCCCGAAGTGAGCCGCTTTCCCAACCACCGGCGGAAACCGGTAACCAGCACTTCGGCTTCCGTATCGCCTAGTTTCTCGAAACGCCGGTCGAGCAGGTTGTGGTAGCCGCAATTTTCGCAGAGCACGCCATGCAATGGCATGTCCACCCCACAACCGGGGCAAGGCTTCATCTCACTGGGAGGCGCGCTCTGGCGAGACGAATCGAACGGCGACGCACGCGTGGGCGATGTTGCAGACTGCGGAGCTTCAGACTGCGAAGTCGATTCGGTGGGTTCTCCCGATCGTGGAAACTTCTTCGCCGCCGAGGTTTGCTTAGCGCGTTTCTCTTTGGATGATTTTTTCTTCGGCGGCGATTCCTGCGGAGTAACGATAGCGTCGTCCGCCTCCAAGGTGAGCCAATCGTCGTCCGTGGATTGGTCCGTTTTGTCGGCAGTAGCCGATGATGACGCATTGGCCGTTGGCGTTTTGCCCGACGGAACTTCGACCGCGCCGCCGCAGTCGGGGCATTTTACGCGTCGGCCGGCCAGTTTATCGGCCACCTTCAGCTTGCGTCCACAAGCGATGTACTTCTTTTGCTCCGAATCGTAGCGAACCGGCGCGGAACAAACTACCGTAATGGGCATTGCTGATTTTTACCTCAAACATCCGCCACGCGGCGCAGCAGAACTACCTTGTCTTTACTTTGAATCGTATCCGCCCACGCCGCCTCCGGCAAGAACCGCTCGTTTCGCATGCGCCGTTGGTGTGTTCCCGAACGCCGCGCCCAATTGACGAATTCGCCCGCGCGGCCGACAATCGGGAGGTTCCGCCGCAACAGTGGCGGGATGGGCCGCAACGGTTTTTTCTTTTTTTCGGTGATCGCATGAATCCTCTGGCGCAACAAGATCCTGACATCTGGGCTGCTATTTTGGCGGAAGAAGAACGCCAGCAAGACGAACTCGAATTGATCGCGAGTGAAAATTATACGAGTCCGGCGGTGATGCAGGCCGTGGGCAGCGTGCTCACCAATAAATACGCCGAAGGGTATCCGGGCCGGCGTTATTACGGCGGCTGCGAACATGTGGACGTGGTGGAAAATCTGGCTCGCGAGCGGGCCAAGAAATTGTTCGGCGCCGAACACGCCAACGTGCAGCCGCATTCGGGCTCGCAGGCGAATTTTTCGGTTTATCTGGCGATGCTCCAGCCGGGCGATTCCGTGTTGGGGCTCGACTTGGCGCACGGCGGCCATTTAACGCACGGCATGCGGCTCAATGCGTCGGGAAAGTTGTACGACTTTCACAGCTACGGCGTCACGCCCGATACGCATCGCATCGACTTCGATCAAGTCGCCCGCTTGGCCAAGGAGCATAAGCCCAAAATGATCGTGGCCGGCGCCAGCGCGTATCCACGGGAAATCTTCCATGCGAAGTTCGCCGACATCGCCCGCCAGTGCGGCGCCTTGCTGTTTGTCGACATGGCGCACTACGCCGGGTTGGTGGCGGCCGGCTTGCACGATAACCCGACCGAAGTGGCTGATTTTGTCGCCACCACCACGCATAAAACACTGCGAGGTCCACGCGCGGGCATGGTGCTCTGCAAAAAGGAATACGCCAAGGACCTTGACCGCAGCGTTTTTCCCGGCGTGCAGGGCGGTCCGTTGATGCATGTCGTGGCTGGCAAGGCGGTTTGCTTTGGTGAAGCGTTGCTGCCGGAATTCAAGCAATACGCCCAGGCCGTGATCGATAACGCCAAAACGCTGGCCGACACGCTCGCCGCCGGCGGACTGACCCTGGTCAGCGGCGGCACCGACAACCACGTGATGCTGGTCGATGTGACACCGCTGGGCATTGGCGGCAAAATCGCGGAAGCCTCGCTCGGCCAGTGCGGAATTACCGTGAACAAGAACATGATTCCGTACGATGAACGCAAGCCGGTCGATCCTTCGGGCGTTCGCATCGGCACGCCGGCGCTCACTTCGCGCGGCATGGGCGTCGAGGAAATGCGCCGCATCGGCGGTTGGATTCTCGCCGCGCTGCGCGACCCTGAAAACACCGCCGCAATCGAGACGATCCGAAACGACGTACGCGAACTCTGCTCCAACTTCCCGGCGCCCAGGGCATTGGCGGCTGTTTGAATGGAAACGCCTTGAGCAACGCTTGCAGGCGTCTGTTGTCATTTGATCACGGTCATTTGATCACTGGCGCGGGCTGCGGATGTTCGAGCACGCCCTGCCGTTTTTCCTCATCGGTATAATGCTTCGGCAAACTGCGAACCCAAAGCAAAATACTGATCGCCGCCAAGGTTCCCAGAACGACGGTCGTTTTATCGTAAATCAAGTCGGAATTCGGCAGGCGGCCGGCGATCAGGAGCAGCGAGTTGTGCGTGAAGTGAAACAGAATGCAAGGCAGCAAACTACCTGTTTGCACCGCCAAATACCCCAGCACCATGCCCACCGCCGTGGCGGAAATCGACTGCTGCAAAATGCCATGCGTGACGCCAAAGAAAACGGCGCTCAACAAAACGGCCGACCGCCGATGCCCCATGTGGCGAAATCCCGAAAGGATAAAACCTCGGAAGGCGAGTTCCTCGCAAATGGCCGGCGCCAGCGCCATCGCCAGCAATAACACCGAAAGCGGCGCTTCGTTCAGCATGGCGCCAATCGGCTCCAGCAAACGCGTCGTTTCCGCGCTCATCGGATACAGCCAACTGATGAATTCCCCCATCTTCACCACCGCGGGATGCAGCGCCACCGCCAGCCCAATGGCGGCCGGTATGGCGGCGAGGTGCGGCATTTGCAGCAACAACGTGCGGCGAGGACGGCGGGTCAGCATGATCGACATCAACAGCGCGGGCGTGGCGATAAACGCTATTTGCACCAACAAGGTGGAGGTCACGAAACCTTGCCAATGGCCAGGCGTGGAAGCCATCATCGAGGAGAAAAACCGCATCATGAGAATCAACACGCCACACATAATGGCGGCGGCGAAGGTGGGTGTGTCTTCTCGCTGCGAAATAAGGTTCTTCATCCACAAGTCAAGCCGCCATCGCTCGCCTTCGCGAAAGAGCACGCTTTCGTTGTTGAATTGATCGATCGCCCAGCGGATGGCGAAATGACAACACAGAATCGTGACACCCATCGCCGGCAGTGTGAATTGGGCGGCTCGCGCGTATTCTCCCTCGATCAAGGCTCGCAGGAGGAGCATCACGCCGGAAACCGGAATCAGGCTGGTGCCGAGGTCGAGTTCGACGGCCGGCAACATCGGCAGCATCATCAGCGGCAGGGTGATCATCAACAGGGGCATCAGATAATACTGCCCCTCTTTGGCGCTGCGAGCAAACGTGGCGATGCCCAACGCCAACGCGCTGAACAAAGCCGAAAGCGGAACCAAGGCCAGCACCAGCAACCAAATCGCCGAGAGCGGAGGCGAGCCAATCGCCAACGGCTGGCCCGCCGACGCCTCCAGTTGGCGGACGGCAAACGTGGCCGTGCCGCTCATCACGAGCAAGTTCAGCAGCGCGGTGGCCATGCTGAACACCATCACGGTGGCCAGTTTCCCAAACACAATTTCGTTACGACCGGCCGGGCTGCACAACAGCGTTTCCAAGGTGCCGCGCTCTTTTTCGCCGGCGCACAGATCGATCGCGGGGTAAAAGGCGCCCGTTAGCGCCCAGATCAAAACGACAAACGGCAACACCTTCGACCACACCGCCGCTCGCCGGCTGGCCACCGGCGCCACGTCTCGATATTCCACCTGAAAGGGTCGGGTGGTGAGTGCGGGAAGTTTGTTTCGCGCCAGTGTCGCGGCCACCATATGTTCCCGCCACGCGCGCAGCACGAACGAAATACGGTCGTGCGCCATGCGAGATTTATCCTTGGTGGTGTTGTAAAAGATTCTTGGTCGAATTGCATCGGCTTGCGGCTGGCGAACTTCGCCGGAATCGGCCGCGGCATCCGCCAGACGCCGACCAAACCCAGGCGGGAAGACCAACACGGCGTCGAATTCGCCTCGATCGATAACCGCCTGCATGCGTTGTTCGAACGACGCCTGCTTTCCCTTGGAGTAACCCGTCTCTTCGCCATCGCCCAGCGAAAGCTCCAGCAGGCGGGCGTCGTCTTGATTAAGACAATACTCGCTGAGAAATCGATTTCCCTCAATCAACCGCGGCTCCGCGGGGAGTTGGTCGGCGCCGAGAACAAGAATTTTCGTGGGGTGCTCGCGCAGAAACTGCGAGACCTGCATCATCGACATGCCCATCAGCGGATAGAGCAACAGCGGCAACACAAAAATAGTGAACATCGTGCGGCGATCGCGCAGTTGATCGCGCACTTCCCGCTGGAATATCAACTTAACGTTCAACCACTTCATAACGTTCTATTCGTTCCGACTCGCCGGCGTCTCAAACGCGCCCGCCAGCCATCGTTCGTCGTGCTGGGAAATCAAACCAAAAAACAGCTCTTCCAGATCGTTCTCTTGCCGAGATTCGAGTAACTCCTCCAACGCGCCTTCCGCCAGAAAACGCCCGCGGTGCATGATCGCTATTTTGTCGCACAGCCGCTCCGCCTCGCGCATGATGTGCGTCGAGAAAACGATGCACTTGCCCTGATCTCGCAGTTCCGAAACCGTGCCCAGCAGCGCTCGGGCCACCAAAACGTCAAGCCCCGAAGTCGCTTCATCAAAAATCAACACCGGCGGATCATGCACGATGGCTCGCGCAATCGAGACCTTCTGTTGCATGCCGGTCGACATCTTGGCGCCGAGCACATCGCGAATTTCGTTCATCTGCAGACGATCAAAAATCACTTCCATCCGATTCCGCAGCAGATTGTCGTCCAAGCCATACAAACGGCCAAAGTATTCAACCATTTCCCAGCCGGTCATGCGGTCATAAACAGCGGTGTTCGCACTGACGAAACCGAGTTGCCGCCGCACTTGGGCCGGTTGCGTGACGACATTGTACCCGTTCACGGTCGCCGCTCCGCCGCTGGGCTGAAGCACCGTGCTGAGAATTCGCAGCGCTGTTGTTTTTCCGGCGCCGTTGGGGCCGAGTAATCCATAAATCTGGCCGGGCATTACGTCGAAACTGATGCCCGCCAAGGCTACGTTCCGACCTTGCGCCATGTCGGTGTACGATTTTGTTAACTCTCGCACGTGAATCATGACCAGCAAACACCGACTACAGGAGGGAGAGGTTGGTTTCGCGGCCGCACAAACCATGTGCAGACCAAGTGTGGCTCTAAAACGCTGCATGGCTCTAAGCCAATAACGAAACATAGCATGCGTCGGCCGCCGCCGCATTGACGATTGCACCGATTAAAACGAACGCGGAGAGTCTTTGTGTCTTCCGGGTGTAGCCGACATCCCGCTCGTTCATTGAGAAGACTTAAACCTCATTTATCAATAGTTATTTGTCAATTGTCATTTGGCATTCGGCGGCAACCAACGGATAATTCGCCGATGATTCTATTGCCTTTGCCCAATGAACAACGCCAGCATTTCTTTCGGCGCGCCGGCTCCACTCGTAATTCGGCGCCTGCGGTGCGCCGGAACGCAACGGGCGCCATCACTCCCTTCAATGACAAATGACGATTGACAAATAACTATTGACAATTTCCCGAAGTTACCCCAGCGCGTTATGCACCGCGGCGCGCATTTTTTCCAACCCGGTTCGCGCGACTTGCCTCGCGTCGCGCTTCCAATAAGTGCGGTTGAAAAGTTCCAACGAAAGGGCGCCGCGAAAGCCGTTGGCGGTGAGGGTTTGCAAAATGTCGTTCAGTGGCGCGACGCCATCGCCAGGATAGACGCGGTCGGCGTCCGAGATGGTCTCGCGCGGGGGGTCCGCCGGATAATCGTTCATGTGCAAGACGTGAATCTTGGCGGCGTTGAGCAGTCGGAAACCGTTGAAGTCGGACCCGCCCTTATAGATATGATACACGTCGGGCAGAATGCAGGCGTCGGCGCGACCGCTTTCAATTGCCACCAAGGCCGTTTCTCCCAAACGGCTCAGCGTTTTGGAAAACCCCCAAACCTCGAGTTGCGGCGTGACGCCCATCTGCTCGCCCACCGCGCATAAGTCGGCATAGCGGCTGGCGGCGGCGAATAGATCGAAGCCGGTTTGCTTGGTGGCGCCGGTGGGCGGCGCGGCAATGCGCGTTCCGCCAATTTGGCGCAGCATGTCCATATCTCGGCGGGCGGCTTCGAGACCTTGGCGGCGGGCTTCGGGGTCGTCGACAATCCAACGCGCGAAGCCGATCGCGCTCTCGACTTTCAGCCCGGCGTCGGCAATGCGTTTGCGCAAGTCATTTAGACTGCCACCCGCCTTTTGGTGCTGGTTGATTTCGCCCATCCAGGGTTCGATGCCGTCGTATCCGGCTTCCGCGGCAATTTCGATTTCCTCCACCAGGGTCAATTTGTGGCCCCGCAACGTGCTGGTGTTGAGGCAATAGCGAAGTTTTTCTTGCGTTGTCTGGTCTGCCGTTTCGGCGGCGGCTGTTGTTGTTTGCGCGAGCACCGCGCCGGCAGCGCCCAACGCCGCCGTGCAAGATATATTGGAAAGCCACTGGCGGCGGTTTGAATGCGTCGTCATGTTGATAAACTCTCTGTTCGATAAAAAATTGCAACTCAAGGGTTTGCCCCGCCCGCCGGTTGCCAAACGCAATAATACCAGCCGGCGAACGAATTGTTTAGGAACGACTCGAAACTAAAATTGGTATTCCACCGGACGTCGAGGCGACAAGAAAACGTTTTTAACCACAGAGAGCACCGAGACCACAGAGCTTGATGCGTTGGGCGCTGTCTTCGGTTCATGGAGTTCGAGGTTCTTCTTCTCTGTGGTCTCGGTGTTCTCCGTGGTTAAAAATTCACTGCCGTAGGGCGAGCAAAAAATTGTACCATAACGCGCTCGCGTAAGCGTGAACTCCAACCACAAGGAGCGTGCCGAAACATGGCGGCAAAAAAAAATGAGAACGGTCTCCACTTTGTTTCGTGTAGTGCGATCCTTTCGCGGCGCGACTTTATTCCGTATCCCAAAAAAGGAAGTTGAATAGCAAGGCGGCCTCATTATGGGTAAGAAAAAGTTCGAAGAACAGCGTGAAAAATATCTGGCCGAAATCCTAGAGCTTCTGAAAATCAATGAAAGGGCGGCGATTACCCAAAGCTCATACAAGAGGGATTTTTTTAAGGTTTTCTCCCACGCTTACAGGGCGGGGTTCTGCATTCCTGGTAGTCGGTTCGACGAAGAACTCCGGGTGAACGTTCAATGCAAATTGCAACGGCCGCTCGTTAGGGGCGACGCCATTTGGGCATATGCGAAAAAACAAGGATGGGTGCATAGCGAAATGGAAAGCGACGAAAAACGATATAAGCAGATCGCGCTCGTCCAAACGTGGTGGGATGAATGGACCTATGCTTGGAGTCATCATCCGAACCCGGCGCCGCGACATTACTTGCGGAAAAAATGAACCACTCGCACCTCCTCATTCAAAAAAGGAGAGGCAAGGCGAATCACAAATGGTTTTCAAAAATATTTGAAGGTCAACCTTTAAACGGCCAACCTAGGTCGGGCGGCCTCTCCAGCGTGTCTCCCTAACACTCCAAAACAACCTCCCAACACCCCAGGTAACCGATCATGATTCAAGTGGAGCACGTTTGGCATCATTACGGCGTGGCGCCGGTGTTGCGCGATGTTTGTTTTCATGTGCCCCAGGGCGAGCAAGTTTGCGTGATCGGCCCCAACGGCATGGGCAAGAGCACGTTGCTGGGCGTGCTGGCGGGATTGCTCTGCCCGGTTGAAGGCCGCGTGAAAATTGACGGACGCACCCGCGGTGCGTCGCCCGAAGACGAACAGGCCATCCGGCGGCAAGTGTATTATCTGCCCGACCAGCCTTGGTTACCTTCGTTGCGAACCGGGCGCGAACTGCTGGTGGCGGTGGGCCAGGTGTATGACATTCCCTCGCGGCGGCTGTTCGATCATGTTGATCGGCTGTTGACGCTGTTCGATTTGCAACAGCAGGCCGACAAAACAACGTCGGGTTATTCCAACGGCCAGAAACACAAAATCGGCATTTCCGCCGCGCTGATTAGCGAAGCGCCCGTGTTGCTGTTGGACGAACCTTTCGGTGGAGGGCTCGACCCCGCCGGTATTCTCGCCCTCAAGGAAGTGCTGAAGCGATTGGCCAAAAATCAAGACATCACCGTCGTGATGACCACGCCCGTGCCTTCGCTGGTGGCGGAAGTCGCCACGCGCGTACTTGTTTTGCGGGAAGGAAAAGTGGCTGACTACGCCACGCCGCAAGCGTTGATCGAACAGGCGGGAACAGCCACGTTGGAAGAGGCTTTGCAGCAGTCGGTGTTTCCCGAAACGGTGGAAAATATCGACCGCTACTTCCGCCCGGAGGAGACGCCATGAAACGCTTCTGGACATGGCTGCGGGTGATCAACCCGGCGGAGTACGCCGTGGGCGTTGCGGGGCTGGTTTTTCTAACTGCCGCGATGATTTATGCCGTAACGATGGGAGTTTTTTGGGCCATGGGGTATCCGCTTCATTCGGATTCACCATCGATAACGCCGTCCTACTGGCTCCAGACATCGCGCCTGCTGACGGCATTTGTGTCTTTTTGCGCCGCCATTTACGGCGCCCTGAGAGCGACGCATTCCCACCCCATGCATAACCCCGACTACTACCGCTGGCTTTCGTCCACGCCCTGGAAATATCCGCTGCCTCTGCCGCTGGGGCCAGTCACGTTATGCTGGCAAGATGCAGTTTGCATGGCGGTTTTCGCGTTGTTGGTCGCGCCGGCGGGAGGTTTCTTTTGGTTGGCGCCGGTGGTGTTTGCGCTGGTCGTTTATATTATCATTACATTGCGGATGCTGATTCACGGCGGTCCCTATTGGTTGGGCTACGCCGGATTGTTTGGGTTGGCGGCGTCGGCGAGCGTCGGCTGGCGCGTGGGAATGATTGAGTCCGGTAGGGTGTTCGAACAATTGACGTCGTACAGCGGCGAAGCGTCTCCGCGAACAGGCGATGAATTATTGCTGGCCGTTCTCTTGTTGACGTTTGTCGCCTTGACGGTGGTTGCCACGCAAGTGGGTCTCAAACTGCAACTCCGCCGGTTCCCCTGGAGTGCGAAAGTCGTGGAGATATTTGAAAGGCAGACAACCGCCAACACTCGCGCCAACAACACTCGCGCCAACAACACTCGCACTACAAACACTCAGCCAAGGCAGTTCCACCGGGAGTTTGCCGCAGTCGGCTGGCCGATGAGCGTGCTCAACCCCAAGGCGGACGCCCGCCCGGTTTATTCCGCGTTGGAGCGGATTGTTATTTGCTCACTGGCGGCATTTACTGTGTTTCTTATTCTGAACGGCATCGTTGCAATGCTGCGAATGATGCCGGACGAAATGTTTGCGAATATGGAACGGCGGCGCAGCTCCGCTGGCCTGTTCGATATGTTATCCCTCTACTTCGTCGGTTTTCCGTGCATCGGCCTGTTGGTCGTTCGGCTCATAAAACACATGGCGCCGTTCGCCTCCCCAATCAACCCTTGGGGGCGTTTGCGCACCGGACGTTGGTTCATCGCCGGATACGACCGCGTATTCATTACCCCGCTGCTGATGCTTGCCACAATGCTGCTGGGGTTTGTCGCGACGCGGCATGTGCTGGCATTCGTGATAGCGCTTCAGCCCGTTTCCGCCAGCCTGACGTTGCTGGCGGTGGCGCTGCTTTACGCTTTCGGCCCTCCCGATTTGGAAACGTGGCGGCTGACCGGGCGGCATCGTTTGCGGTCGGATTTGGTCTATCTTCGAAAACGCGGTGACGTGCGTGAACACTTTTGGAATTGACGCTTCCTCTCACCAAATAGAAACACGCCGCCATGCTGCTGTTCAAGAAACGATTTCTGCCCGCGATTCGCCAAGGCGAGAAAACGCAAACCGTGCGCATTTGGAAACATCGTCGGATGCGCGCCGGGCAGCGCAGCTACATTCCCGGCGCGGGATACATTCGGGTCGAAACGGTGGAGCGCGTCGAACTGAACGACCTCACCGAAGACGACGCCACCCGCGACGGCTTCTCCTCCTTGGCCGAATTGCACGCGGAACTGGCGCGGCTTTATCCCGACGGCTTGGCCGACGCGCGTTCGGCCTACCGCGTGCGTTTTTCACTCTTACCGCCCGAAGAGCAAAAGAAACTGCCCAAGGAATAAGCCGCAATATTATAACCGCAGCATATCGAACAGCGCGCTGGCCACGCCTTGCCGGTCGCTGATCAGGCAATAGCCGATCAGCGTGGTCATTGCCCCGCTGGCGATCAGCAAACTCACCCCGTAAGGATTCGCCTGCACACTGGTTTCCCGCAACGCGGCGGCCATCGCGACCTCCAAACGCCGCCAGCCGGCGTAACTCTGATTGGGACCGGCCGAAACAAGTTGTACGTTTCGCAACGGCGGGAACGATTCAATCGTGAGTTGGACGCCAAGCTGCGGCAACATCAGATTCTCACCCGCCCAGCGAGCTTCTTTGTCTAACTGGAGCGACAAATCAGAAAGCAAGGGCCGCACCTGGCTATAGGTGGCGTTGTAAATAATCAGACGCGGCCGCATCAAGAGCACCACCAACGTCAGACACAACGTATAAAACGCCAACAGCAAGACCCAAACCAGCGGCCCAAACAGTATGACCGCCGACTCCGGAAGAAATAATTCCATAGGACCGGCAATCACGAAACCGCTCACTGCAATGCCCAAGGCCGCTGTATCTCGGGCGCCGGTCGTGAGGAAAGGCCGCCGAAACAGATTCAGCATTCCCATCAGGAGTGTGTAAACCGCCAACGGTCCGAGAGCGATTGCAATATGAAGCGGGTCCATGAAATGCGCTCCGGCACCTCCCAAACGTACACGGAAATAGTCGCTGCCAACATTTGCTCAGTGTAATCGGCGGGGCGGTCGGAAGGCCACCCCACAAAGGAATGACGTGAAAAACGCAGTCTGAAGACTGAACTCAGGAACGGTCTTGAATTTACATGCCGAATTAAAAGCCCGGCATTTTGAAAATGCCGGGCTTTTTTGAACTAAAAACACAGCCTGAAGACTGAACTCCAACGGTGGGCGGCGGCGGTTATGTGAACAGCATTCCCGAATACCCGACCACGCGGCTGGCATCGCCGCTGGCTTCGGCGCTGGTCGTGTAATTGATGCGCTCGCAGTGGTGCAACGCGCCGAGTTCTTTCAAGGCTTCCAGAACGACCACCGCCGGCCGCAATCCACACATGCTGATTTGCTCGTTGGTGATCGTATCGAACACCTGTTGCGGGTCGAGCGTTTGGATCGCGTTCATGGCGATTTCATCCAACCGCCGGTTTTCTTCTTCGTTGGCGAAATGGTTCATATCGCTCGAGATGACCAACAGCACCGGCTCCTCTCGTTTTTTGAGCACTTCGGCCAAACCCTTGGCGAAGGCCTGACACTGCTCGAAGTCGGCGGCGCCCATGGCGATTCCCACCACGCGCACATCGGGCCGACGATGCGCCAAAAGCGGCAACTCCACTTCAATGCAGTGTTCGCGGTAGTGCGCCAGGGCGTCGAGTTGTAGGTGTGGAATGGCTTCG
Source organism: Planctomycetota bacterium (assembly GCA_024276655.1). Lineage (GTDB taxonomy): Bacteria > Planctomycetota > Planctomycetia > Pirellulales > Pirellulaceae > SZUA-33. Next base: position 3,441 of record JAJRWU010000106.1, on the reverse strand, counting down.
GCCAGTTCTTGCGCGAGTTGTGGGTCGGAGGCCACGGCGCCGCCGGGCAGCAGCCATTCGTCGTGCGGCGCCACCGCCCAGTCGACGCCCAACGAGGTATGTTTTGGCCCAATCACGATCACCGTGGGTGGAATTTCGGCGTGCGCCAAAACTTCAGCCGCGATTTTTCCCGAGTATTTCCAACCGGCATGCGGAAGCAAAATGGCCGAACAGGGCCGCGCTTCGATCGACGCTTCCGGTTGGAGGGCCGCCGCTTCGCGATCCATTTCGGCTGCATCGCCAGGATAAAACGCACCCGCCACGGCTGTTGGACGCGCCTTCGCGCCCGCTTGCGCTTTGGGGCCGGTAATGATCGTCAGCGGCGCGACGCTGGCCTGCGCCGTCAGGCTGTAAAGGGCGGTGCTTTTTGCGTCCATCATCTGGACTGCCTCTTTACCGGCTTCGAGCAACTGCTCCGCCGTTTTTTCAGGATCGAACAACCAAGCGGAGCGGTTGCGCTCCATCAGGACCAAGGCCCGGGTTTGGGGATCGAAACCCGCTAGGTCGGGGTTGGAGGCCAAATTGTGCATGGCGGTGTCGTATAGCAGCGTGAGCTCCACCTGAAGATTTTCCAGTTGCCGCACGCCATAACGTTGCAGCGATTCAGCCGCCGCTTGCGTTAACTCCAGCAATGTGGCTTGCATCGGCATGGCCGGACGGAACGAGATTTTCCCCACATGCGAAACCTCTTCCTCCGGACCTAGCTTGATGCCCAAGGCGATGCCGTTGACCATGCCGTCGGAAACGCCTGGCATGTAATACGAAGGCGTGGCCCCTTCGGCCAGCAGCAAGATATTTTGTCGACACATTTCGGCCAAGATAAGAATTTCACGCTGTGTGAATTGCAGTTTCGCACTGCCGGCGGGCGGTAGGGCTTGTGTGTCGAACGGCGCCGAAATGGAATCGCCCTCGAAGGTGAACACGCGGCAGGCGTCGTCTTTCCAAGTTGCCGGATGCAAGCCGGCCTTGATGCAGGTTTGCTCCAAGAACTTCTCCGCACTCATGTCATTTTCCACCGCGACGCCCGGCAAGAGCAGGCCTCGCGCGTCGCCGTGTACGATTTGCAGGCCGTGGCGGCCGATGGTTACGGCGTTCATGCGTTCTTCGCCGCTCGCCGTGACCGGTTGCATGTTGTGCAGCAGCCAGACCTCGACCTCCAAATAGGGCAGTTCAGACAGGGAGAGCGGCGGCAGGCGTTGGTCGTCTTTGGCGGTTGCGGCGGCGGCGTGCGCCAGGGCGGCGTCGAGCCGGGCGCGACGCCCCACGAAACCGCAGCAAGCGCGGAGGCGGCCCTTGCGTTTCACGCTGACAAAAGCGCCGAGCACTTCCGCATGGGCGCTGCCGCCGAGCGAGTCGGCGGAAAAACCGGTGTTCTTTTCCAACAACGCGTTAGTAATCAGTTGGCAGGCGGCGCGATGCACGCTCTGCTTTTGTTCCGCGGTGAGTTGCAAGCCGGCGGAGGGAGCGGCGTCGGTTTCAGTAACCCCGGATTCGGTTAGGGCGGTTTGTTCAGTCACAGTTTGCTTAGTCATAGTGGTGGCTCCCTGTTCGCGAATGGAAATGGTCGGTGAAGGTGTGTGAAGAGATGTGGGATTTGCTGGGGACGCGGCGAATTGCGAAATGCGCACCGGCTCTCGTTTTCGGCCCCAATCGCCGGGCGCGGCGTCGAATCGACCGGCCAATGCAGCTTGGCAGTGGGGGCATTTATTTTTCTCCAAGCGATATTGGCCCAGTTCATACCAATTGCGTTCGATCAGCAACTGGCCGCAGCCGGCGCAATAGGTGCTCTGGTGGCGGGCGTCGTCAACGTTCCCCACGTACACATGCTTGAGGCCCTGTTTTTTGGCAACCGCGTAAGCCCGCAACAGTGTTTCTGGCGGAGTGGGCGGCGTGTCGCGCATTTTGAAGTCGGGGTGAAAGGCGGAGAAATGCAGCGGCGTTTCGTCGCCAACGTGCTTCAGCAGCCAATCGCAGAGCCGCCGGAATTCGTCGTCGGTGTCGTTCTCACGCGGTATGACAAGGTTCGTGATCTCCAACCAAACGTCGGTTTCAGCTTTGATCCAGGCCAGCGTATCGAGCACCGGCTGCATGTGGGAGAGCGTCAGCCGATAGTAAAATTCCTCGGTAAAGGCTTTGAGGTCGACGTTGGCGGCGTCGAGCATTTCAAAAAAAGGCGCTCGTGCTTGCGGTGTGATATAACCCGCGGTGACAGCCACCGTTTTGACGCCCGCCGCCCGGCAGGCGCGCGCGGTATCGATCGCGTATTCCGCCCAAATGACCGGGTCGTTGTACGTAAACGCCACGCTGCGACAGCCCAATGCAACGGCTGCGTGGGCAATCGTTTCAGGACTCGCCGCTTCACTCAAACTCGCCACTTCGCGAGATTTGGAAATATCGTGGTTCTGGCAAAACTTACAGCCCAAATTGCAACCCGCCGTGCCAAACGAGAGCACGCTCGTACCAGGATAAAAATGATTCAGCGGCTTTTTTTCGATCTGGTCGATGCAAAAGCCCGTGCTGCGGCCATAGGTGGAGAGCACCATTTGCCCTTCGTGATTTTCACGCACGAAGCAAAACCCACGATCACCCGGCTTCAAGGTGCAATAGCGAGGACATAACTCGCACACGATGCGCCCCGGTTCGTCGGCGTCGCGCCACCAACCGGCGGGATGAACCGCGTCGGCGTTTCCCTCATTGGCGTTTCCGTCGAAGGGGGGCGGCAGATGAACAACACGAGCAGCAGTCACTGTATTCTTTTACCCTCGGATATGAATTGCCCAGGCGCTCCCGACCGGTGATTATTTCACACGTGCGCCGTTTCCGCGTGTTTGTGTACAAACGGCGAGTGACTGATCGCAAGGCCTTGAATTTGATTCTGATTCGGCGCCGACTCAATAAAAGCCGAACGCACCGATTCTCCGCCAAAAAGCGCTCGCTAGCGGCCAATTCGCACGACTTAAACAATTATACCGCTTCCCACGAAGAGACCACCCTTTTTTGGGATTCTTCGAGAACAATCGCGGCAAGGTGACGGCGTTGGGCGTCTGTGATTTCCTGCCCTGGAAGGATTCAAGCCATTAGCCGGTGGTCGAGCGCAGCGAACACCACCGGAGGAGCGAGGCCCCGACATTCCACATCCCGGCGGGATGCCAGCCGCCCACCGTTGGAGTTCACGCTTTAGCGTGCGTCCGAAAAAAACACGCTGAAGCGTACACTCCAACAGGCCTACCGGTGGTGTTCGCTGCGCTCGACCACCGGCTAATATACTGCCCGTGATTGATATTGTCTGAAAGTTTCCTTAGGGGTTATAGTGCATTTTTGTTATTGAACTGGCTCTCGACGGAGGAAAGCAAGGATGCTTTTGGTGGAATTTACCGCGGACGAAATTCGGGAATTGCAAGA
>JAJRWU010000105.1 GCA_024276655.1 Planctomycetota bacterium | reverse complement strand
GGTTCCAAGGGGGCGGCAATGAGCCCCCTGGTCTGCGTGAACGCAAGCAACAACGCGGCGAAGCCGCTCCACCAATCACTAACCACCGAGAAGAAAATCAACAGAATTTACAGAACAACGGTTGCTCAATCAGGACAAACGGTTATGCAACCCCATTGTTTTTTGAGACCTCCGTTTGGTGCGTCCCGTTGGTTGGTGCTTGGCCTTTTGGTCAGCGCTGTTCCGTCTGTTTCAGCGGCCGCCGAGGGTGAAATTCAGCAATTCACGGTCTCTCGCGACGACACACATCACCAGGCCTGGCCGTCGCTCTGCATCGCTTCCAACGGGGATTTGGTCTGTAGTTATGCCGAAGCCGATAATCACGGCGGCGGCGCGCACCCCAGGACGTTGGTATGCATCAGCAAGGACCAGGGCCAGACATGGGGCAAGCCGATCGTCGTTGATACACGAACCAAAGGCAGCCCCCTGGGCCGCGGTTTTATGATGTGTCGATGGATCCTACGCCTCAAAGACGACTCATTGCTGCTTGCCTCCGACTTTAACGGCACGACCCCTTTGAATCCACCGGGATCAGTCCATAATTTTCCCGCTGATCCGGTCAACAGTGGTGATGCGGGAGCATGGCTGTATCGCAGTCGCGACAACGGTCGCACCTGGACTGGGCCGCGGAAAACATTTTGCCTGACTGTGTCACTCACGATGAAACAGCTCAGCAACGGCACAATCATTCTGGCCGGCGAACACTATCGCACCAAAGGGGATTACTGGTCACAGATCATTTATTACTCCAAAGACAATACCAAGACTTGGTACGGCCCGGTGGTGGTGCTGGACAACCCCGAATACTCCTGTGGCGAGGGCGATCTTGTCGAGATGCCCGGCGGCGAACTTGTCATGTATCTTCGTAATACACTACGCAAAAAAGGGGCGTTCAAGATGATCTCCGACGACGATGGCCTAACTTGGCAGGGGCCCTATGCCGCCGGTAACTCTAGTCCCAATGGCAGGATTACAGCAGGCATTCTCAGCAGCGGTGACGTGCTGGTGCTGCATCGTGTCGACGGTCCGAAAGACAAAAGCGAAGCACTCGGTTTCTTCGTCGAATCTCCTCAGGCAGCCCTGTCGAGAATTCCCTATGATCCCAAAACATATCAACCCACGGCGAAAAGTTGGGGCACCATCGACATTGACACCAATAAGATACACACCGATGCCGGATACAGTGGCTGGGTCGAACTACCAAATCGCGACGTCTACGCGGTGCAGTACATTACCGCCGACGCCCCCAGAGGCAAACCCTTCATTCGCGGATATCGAATTCCGAAAAGTTTCCTGACAACAAGTTCCGGGAACCGCTGAATCGGAGCTTGCGGTCGACACGTGTTTTTCACCAGACCGGGCTGAGCCCTCATCGAGGTGCGAACCGTCATTCCCGCGCAGGCGGGAATCCAGTGTAGTACGCAAACGGACTGGCATCCCGCCGGGATGCCGCGTTTGTTGTGCTGGCAAACCGGTGGTGTTCGCTGCGCTCGACCACCGGCTAATGGCCGCCAAACCTCCGGCTTGCAACAAACTCTTTCCGATTCTCAGGCCAGCAGTTCCTGAATGACGCGGCCGCCGGTTTGGCTCAGTTGCTTGAAGCGGCCTTCGTGGAAAAAGGTCAGTTTGTTGTCGTTGAGTCCTAGCAGATGCAGCAACGTGCAGTGCAGGTTTTTGATAGGATGAGCGACTTCCACCGCCTCGCGCCCGGTTTCGTCGGTGGCGCCAATCGCGCGCCCCGCCTTGACGCCGCCGCCGGCCAACCAAACGGCCATGCCTTTGGCGTTATGGTCGCGGCCGATGGTTTGCGAACCGCCGCGCATGCCGTTGTCGGGGGAGCGGCCGAACTCTCCCGTCGCCACGACCAAGGTTTCATCGAGCATGCCGCGCTGCCGCAGGTCGGCAATCAACGCCGCAATCGGCTTATCGACCGCCCGAATACGAGCCTTGTGCGAACCATTGAGGTTGTCGTGGGAATCCCAACCGCCGGCCCAAAGCTGCACAAATCGGACGCCATTCTCAACCAACCGCCGCGCCAACAAACAACGCCGCCCGAAGACATCGGTTTTTTCCTGGCCGATTCCGTAACGCTCCTTCGTTTGCTGGCTCTCCTGATCGATGTCGATGATGCCCGGAACACGCGTTTGCATGCGAAACGCCAGTTCGTAAGCCGCCATGCGAGCGGAGAGGTCGTCTTGATGAGGATGCCGCGACTGATCGCTGGCGTTTAACGCGGCCAATAAATCAAGGTTCGCCCGCTGCTGCGCGCGCGTCACACCCGGCTGAGGTTCGATATCGAGAATCGGCGAGCCCTGAGGACGCAACGTCGTGCCTTGGTAATAAGCCGGCAAATATCCGTTCGACCAATTCGCCGTGCCGCCCTGCGGATACGCCAATTCCGAAAGCACCACGAAGGCTGGCAAGTTTTGATTGACCGAGCCGAGTCCATAGGTTGTCCAGGCGCCGATGGCAGGATCTCCGCCGAACCGATTCCCGGTATTCATATGATAACAAGCGGTGGGGTGGTTGATCGATTCGCCGCGGCAACCATGGTAAACACAGAGTTCGTCGGCCACGCCGGCCAAGTGTTCGTAATGCTCACAGATCGGCAGGCCCGATTTTCCGGCGCGGTGAAATTTGAACGGACTCTTGACAAAATACCGCTTGCCGCTGGCCATGGCCGATTGGAATTTATCGTTGCGGGTGAACTCCGTGAGATGGAGTTTATCCAACGCGGGTTTGGGATCGAACGTATCGATATGGCTTGGTCCGCCCTCCAGAAAAATGAAGATGCAGGCCTTCGCTTTCGCCGGGTGATGTTGAGGACGCGGCGCAAGCGGCCCTTGCGGAGCGGTTGCATTCGCGCCATTTTCGGCGGCGGCGCCATCGGCTTGCAGCATCGCATTGAACGCCACGGCGCCCAGGGAAGCTCCCAAGCCGTAAAGGAAATTTCGCCGGTCGGGTTGTCTGGCTGCTAATTGATTCTTCATGATTTGCTCCTGGTCGCCGACGAACACAGACGGTTAAGCATCGAGCGGAAAATTAGTGTCGTAGCCATGCTCGCCAGAGCGTGGGATGGTTCACCGCTCACCCACCGTCTGGCGACGATGGCTACACAAATGCGACCGTTATTTATCGAGCGATGCTAACGCACATAGACAAACTCATTGGAGTTCATCAACACCAAACACAAATCGGCCAGGGCCCGCGTATGAGGGCCGACCTCCCACGGTTTCAGGTCCGCCTGATAATGTTTCATGACATCCAACTCTTCGGTGAACTTAAACGATTCGCCGGTCAGTTCCTCAAACATTTCTCGCTCCACGAGCACCGGCAATTCCACCACTTGCGGCTTGTGCCGCCGATGGTGCTCCGCCATTGCAGCCACATGCGCCAAGCATTGCCGGCTTTCCCCGGAGGTTGGCGCGCGGCCGTAGACGATGCGAAACGCCTGTTCGACGCGGGCGGCGTCGCTGTCGGCCATATCCTCCAAACGAGCCGCCATCGCGATCGAACGGTCTTGCGTGAACTGGCTGTTGAATAGTGCGAACACTTGCGGCGTGACGGTCGTTTGGTCGCGCCGCTCGCAAGAGATATCGCTTCCCGGCTGATTAAAAACCACCAGCAGCGGATCGGACAACGTGCGATAACGGAAGGCGTAGAGCGTGCGGCGGTTTCGTTGCTCACGACGCGGCGAAGGCTGATACGCCGGCGCCACCGAGCCCATGATATGCCTCGGCTGCAAGGCCACCTCCCAATGGATTTCCGGAAACACGCCCGGCCCGCCCTGCTCCAAATTGAGTTCGCCGCTGGCCGCGAGCATGGCGTCGCGCAACTCTTCGGCTGTCATCCGACGCGGCGAATAATAGGCCAGCAACGTGTTGCGGGGATCGACCTCCGCCAATTTGTCGGCTTGCGGATTTGTTCCCGATTGCCGATACGCCGCCGACATCACGATCAAACGGTGCAGTTTCTTCACCGACCAATCGTGGTCGACAAACCATGCCGCCAGCCAGTCGAGCAGTTCAGGATGCGTGGGATGCCCGCCCATTTTGCCGAAGCTGTTGGGCGTATTGCAAATGCCCTGGCCGAAATGCATCTGCCAAGCGCGGTTGACGAAAACGCGGGCCGTCAGCGTATTGTTCGGGCTGGCCACCCAACGCGCGAACGCCAACCGTCGTCCTTGGGTATCGGCGGGAATGGTGTTCCAAGCCGTGGGATGCAGCAAACTGTTGGAGCCGGCCACGGCGCTGAGCACGCCGGGCGGCGCCTCTTCGCCGGGCGCCGCCAACGAACCGCCGTTGAGAATATGAACCGGCGTGGCGGCGCCGTTGCGTTTTTTGGCGTCTGGCATAAAAAAGACCGGCGTGGTCGATTTGTAACCGTTGTCGGGTCCGCTATACACGCCCAATGCCAGCGGCTCGTATCGATTCATCTCCCGGACGAAATAATCGCGCCGCTTGCGGTAGATTTTATTGAGGCTTTTTTCCAACTCCGTGAGCCCCAGATAACCGCCACGCTCCTCCAGCGGTAAATCGTTGATGCTGGCAACGCCCTGCTCTTTCAGATGCGCCGCCAGCCGCTGTTTCTTTTTCTTCGCCAGTTTGTCGGTGAACTCCTTGGCTTCCCGCAGCACGCGTTCGGTGCGGGGTTTTTGCTCCGCGAAACTCTTCGTGTTTTCATACGATTGGTAAGCGACTTTGCGGTCGACAAATTGCACCGGAGCGAATACCGATTGAATTCGGTAATAGTCGCGTGTGGGGATGGGGTCGAATTTGTGGTCGTGGCAACGGGCGCACCGCAAGCCTTGCGCCAGAAACGTAACGCCTACGCTGTGCGTGACGTCGTCCAAAAACAGTTGCCGCGTCACCGCCGCCACACTCATGCCGGTATGCTCCGAAGGCCCCATTCGGAGGAAGCCGGTGGCGAGCAACGCTTCGGGGTCGTTTTCATCCAACTCGTCGCCCGCGATTTGCTCCACAATGAACCGATCGTACGGTTTGTCGGCGTTGAAACTACGCACCACATAATCTCGATATCGCCAGGCGTTGGGCCGTTCATAGTCATTGGAAAAACCGCTGGTGTCGGCATACCGCACGACATCCAACCAGTGGCGAGCCATTTGGTCGCCATACGTGTTGCCGGCCAGCAGGCGGTCGACCACCCGTTCATACGCGCCCGGCGACTTATCCTTGACGAACCGTTCGACGTCTTCGGGCGCGGGCGGCAAGCCGGTTAAATCGAACGTCACACGTCGGATCAGCGTTCGACGATCGGCTTCCGCCGCTGGAGCGACGCCGATTTCCTCCAGCTTCCGCCGCAGAAACGCATCGATAGGATGCAGGCTCTCGCCCGCGGCGCTCTTCACTTTCGGAACCGCATACCGTTGCACCGGCTGGTAGGGCCAGAGGTCGCCTGTTTTATATCGGCGATTGGTCCAGTCGGAGGAAATGCCTCCGCTGGTGGCGATTCGCGCGCCCTCTTGGTTTGCGTCGCTCGCATTCGCGGACGCATCATTTTCCTTGGACGCCGGGGTTTGGGACGCCGTTACTTTAGGCCATGGCGCGCCGGCGGCGATCCAGCGGCGAATGTTTTCGATTTGTTCGGCGGTCAGACGGTCGTTCTCCTTGGGCGGCATTTCCAGCCCGTCCCACTTCACCGCCAAATAGAGCGGGCTCTCGTCAGGACTGCCGGGAACTAACGCCGGCTCCTCCGATTCGCCGCCTTGCAAAAGCCCCGCGCGCGAGTGCATATTGAACTCGCCTTGAATCTCCTTGGGGTCGTCGCCGTGGCAGACAAAACATTTCCGCTTGAGCAGCGGCAATACCGAACTTGTGAACAACCGGCGGGCCTCACGGTTCGACGCTTGCGTTGCCTTACCTTGCGGCGCCGCTTCTTCCGCGTTTATAAACGCCGGCAAGACGCAAAGCATCGAAAGCAGAATCAGGACGGGGCGCCAGTGTAATGGGGGCATGGTTTGCGGCCTCGCGTATTGCGACATTTTCTCTCCCCCGCTTCGTTTCCACGCACGAACGCTTCGACTAAAATAACTCCATTCCATTTCTCTATCGTAGCAAACGCTCGTCAACGGTTGAAGACGCCTAATCCTCCACTAGATATTAGATATGCCCTCCATGAGAATCATTCTTTCGCGGTTTATTATCCTGGCCATCTTGCTCGCGCCGGTGTTTGCGCCTTCGACGGCCTGCGCGAAGGAGCCGCACGTCGTGTTTGCTCGCATGCGGCATCTGCGCATTGCCGGCCCTCGCGAGTGGTCGGACTTTCCCCAAACGGCGGAGGCGGAAATCGGCGAGTTTTTTTTCGACGCACAAAAAAACGAGACGCCCTTCACGCTCCAACTCCGCCAGCAAGACGTCAAACAAACCTGGACCGTGCAACTCAACGGCCACGCGCTCGGAAAACTCTCCAATGACGGCGCCGACCGGGTCGTCTATTACGATGTTCCGCCCAACGCGCTGCGAGACGGACAAAACCAACTGCGCATCGAACACAACCAACGCCGCAAGACGCCGCCCGATGATATTCGCGTGGGGGAAATCGTGTTGCATGCTCGCGAACGCCGCGAAGTGTTATCAGCCGCTCGCGTGGCGATTCAAGTGTTCGATGCCGACTCCAAACAACGGACGCCTTGCCGGCTGACGATCGTCCGCGACGATGGCGCCTTGCAAACCACGGCCGCTGAATCGAGCGAGCATCTTGCCGTTCGACCGGGAGTTGTTTACACCTCCACCGGCCGCGCCGAATTCGGCCTGCCGGCTGGGAAATATACGATCTTCGCCGGCCGGGGTTTTGAATACTCGCTGGCCAAGTGGTCGGTCGATTTGGCCGCCGGAGCGGTGGAAGAACAGAAACTGAGCATTCGGCGGGAAACTCCCACCAAGGGATATGTCGCCTGCGATACGCATATTCATACGCGGGAGGTTTCCGGCCATGGCGACGCCACGCTGGCCGAACGCATGATCACGCTGGCGGGCGAAGGCATCGAACTGCCCATCGCCACGGAGCACAACACGAATTTCGATTACGCAGCGAAAGCTCGCGCACTGCATGTGCGGCAATATTTCACGCCCGTGGTCGGCAATGAGGTCACGACGAAACTCGGCCACTTCAACGTTTTTCCCGTCGTGGCCGGTTCGCCGATTCCGAACTTCAAACGCGACAATTGGCGGTCGATCTTTACTGAAATCTATCAAACGCCGGGAGTCAGGGTCGTGATTCTCAACCACGCCCGCGACATCCATTCCGGCACGCGCCCCTTTGGACCCGCGCTCCAAAACGAAGCAGTGGGTGAGAATCTGGCCGGCTGGAATCTGCGGGCCAATGCGATGGAGGTGATCAATTCCGGCGCCACGCAAACCGACGCCTTGCAACTGTTCCGCGATTGGCTGACCCAACTCAACCGCGGACGCATTCTGACGCCCGTCGGCTGTAGCGATTCGCACGATGTCAGCCGTTATATCGTGGGCCAAGGCCGAACCTACATTCGCTGCAACGATGCCGACCCGGCGAATATCGATGTTCAGCAGGCCGTCAACAACTTCCTCGCCGGGCGGGTGTTGGTCAGCTTCGGACTCCTCACCGAACTAACCGTTAGTGGAAAGTACCAGCCGGGCGATATCGCGCCTGTTTTCGGCGATTCCATTCGACTCAACATCCGCGTGTTGGGCCCGCATTGGACACGCGCCACGCGCGTCCGGCTGTATGCCAACGGACAGTTGCTGCGAGAGGAGTCGATCGACGCCAAGCCGTCGGCGGCGCTCGGCCTTGGCGTGAAATGGCAAGCCGATTGGACCATTCCCGCTCCGAAACACGATGTGCATCTGGTCGCCATGGCCAGCGGTCCTGGAATTGACGGCTTGTATTGGAATACCGCCAAGCCCTACCAACCGACGTCGCCGGTTTGGGAATCTCACACGCTGGGCTTCAGCGGCGCGGTGTGGTTGGACGCCGATGGCGATGGCCGTAGAACGTCGGCCCGCCAATACGCCGAACGGTTATTCGCGCAATCCTGCGGAAGCTTAGCCAAGCTGTTCCAAAGCCTGGCGCCGTACGACGCCGCCGTGGCTGCACAAGCCGCGCACTTGGTGCAAGAATCAGGCCGGCCGATTATCTCGAACGGCGTGCAAGCATTGCTGCAATCCGCCTCGCCACAAACCCAAGCCGGCTTCCGCGTTTACCTCGAAGCTTGGCGCAAAAACCAATTGGCGCAAAGCCGGTAACGGGAGTTTAATGTCGATTTATGGAACGCCGCGTTCCGCCGAAATCCACGCGAGAAAGATCCGCAAACGTATCGACCGGTGCTCGCACTAGAAAGGAAGGTAAACGATGGAATATGATTTTACCTTGATCTTGGCGGACGCCGCCGACGTAACCGATGACGCAGCCAACCGATTGTTCGAGTGTGGCTGCGATGACGGACTGTTTGGCGCCACGGGCGGGGTTGGGTATGTCGATGTCACCAGGGAGTCAACCAGCATGGAGAAGGCCATTTCTTCGGCCATGGCAGACGTTAAGAAAGCCGGCTTTGAGGTTGAACGGATCGAAGTAGAGCCTAACCAGTTCGTGAATGTTTAGGCCGCGCGAAACATATCCGCCACCGCTTGTGGCGAGGAAAAGCCCGGCATTTTCAAAATGCCGGGCTTTTAATTTGCCAGATAGATTTCGGGCAAAGCCTGTAGGTCTTGCCGCCATGCCAGACTATTTGTTGTTCGGTTGATTACCCCTAACCGGCGGTGTTTTTGGGGCGGCGGCCGGTGGCTTGGATGGGACGGCGGCCGGTGGCTTGGCCGGTGGCTTGGCCGGGGCGGCGGCCGGTGGCTTGGACAGGACGGCGGCCGGTGGCTTGGCCGGGGCGGCGGGTTGAACCGTTTGCATCGACGGTAATTTCACGGCGTTTTCAACGTCTGGGGCGGTGTTTGATTCTCGCACGGAGAAATCGGCGTAGAGCACTCGGTATTTTTTGGATTTCGCCGGCTTGTACCAAAAAACGACCCGCTCGGCTTGGCCCGATTTTGCTCCGGCGCCGGCATAGTGGGCGTCGGCGTCGGCCGGCAAAAACATGGAAAACTGGAACCCTCGCAGGATGCGCAGCATCTGTTTCATTTGTTCGGCGGTGAGTTGGCCGTCCTTACCGACGCCCTGTTTCGCGACGTACTTCGCGACGTACTTCGCGACGTAGGCAGCCGTGGAGGCGACGTCCAACCCCTGGGGGAATTCACCTTCCGATACTTCACAACCCAATCGCAACGCGGTGATCAGATCTTTTTCCGATGGAGGCGAGGCGTCAACGTCGATCGGCATTTCTTCGTAACCAGCGGGAATTTCCAGACTGAAAAGTGATTCGTCCAGATCGAGGTTGAATTCGTAATGTGTCATCACGACCTCGACTCTGGGCGGAACAAGCACGGTGGTTTCAATACGATACGGTAGTTTGGTTTGTGCATCGGCCCAAATGGTCATGGGCGCCGGCGCGACGTTGAAGCGAAATCCGACCACGGTGCGGCCATCCAATTCCTTCTCTCCGAGTGATACGGCGTTCTTATCGGGGTCGGCTTGCACCTGGCGCAGCCGCTCTCGCAACATCTCAAAATGATTCGCGGGCTTTTTATCTTTCGCACCCGCCGGCATGTTCACCATATTGAACACGGTTGCCCGCTTTGTGTTTGGATCAAGCGACATTATCTTACCGGCGGCCAGGTCTGAAATATTGATAAATCCGCCGACGAGTTCTTGCCGAAAGCGGTTGGGCGCCATGAAATAGGTGGTGAACTTCTGCGGTGGCAGGCCCTCCACTTGAGCGATCGTATCGAAACGCGCGGTTTTGGCGTTCATGATCGTGTTGATCACATCGTCGAGCGCCAACGCGGGACGACCACGGTTGGTGATAAAAAATGCCGAGAGGCAGGCCACGATAATCGCGGCGGCTGTCCATTGCGGGGCTCTGTGGGTCATTAGATAGATTCCGATATTTTTGAGTGTGTGATTCCGGGCGAGCGCCGTGGGCTTGGCGGCGTGCGTTTTCTCGACCTGTTCCTTCAAACGCGCACGATGTTCATCGCGCGGCGTTATGTCGAGCGGCATGCTCGCGAACAGGTTTTCCCAGTTGTCGTTTGGGTTGTTGGTCATTTCAGTTGCCTCCACCGGTCGGGCTTTGCGACGGCGCGTCACTCTCCAGGAGGCGCTCGCGCAGTTTGTCGAGGGCCCGACTCAAGGCGACGCGAACCGATCCCGGCTTCATTTCGAGCACGGCGGCAATCTGCTCGTGTTTGAGTCCCGCAAAAAATCGCAACGAGATAATCGATTGCTCGCGCTCCGTCAATTCGCCCAAAGCCTGATAGACTTCGTCCCACCGGGCTGGTTTGTCGGCCAATAGCGGCGTACTCGCCGCCGCCTTGACAACGCCCATTTGCACGGCGGCTTCCAGCAGTTCGCGACGACGAATCGACTGCCGCAGTTGGGCGTTGATCTGATTGGTTGCGATACGAAACAGCCACCGGCGAAAATCCTCCAGGCAAACACCCGTGAAGTCGGCGATGTGCGCCGCCACTTGCAGAAAGACCTCCGACGTAACATCCTCGGCCACTGCGCGCACCAGTAAACGGCGCAGGCAATACGCGAACACGGCGGGATGGAATCGGTCAAATAGACGTCCAAACGCTTTACGGTCGGTGCGAGCGGCCAGAACCAAATCGTCCAACAGAGCGGTTTCATCGGATTGGTCGGCGTCAGTCATGCTGTAAGTATCAATGCGCGAGCCGCCGAAATGTTACCCTCGACCAGAAAAAAAGGAGAATACCGTTGATAAATTCACAACGGCCGATCGCCGAAGGCGCGTTCGAACGATCAGAAACAGTCCCGAACTTACATGCCGAATTAAAAGCCCGGCATTTTGAAAATGCCGGGCTTTTTCGAAACACAACCGGTAACTTATTTCAGGACCGCTCCTAACCAAATGTTGAACCCCTACGGCGCGGTCAGTCTTTCAATCGTTGTTTCACTGCACGCACCTGTTGCGCTTCGGGCAGGTTTTTGTAGTAGGCGTCGAGCGGATAGCAACCGGAAACAATGCCGTGGCGCGGCGCGGTGGTGCAGTCGCTAAAGGTTCGACAAACGCGTTTTCGCGCCATGCGTCCGTGCTGCAAACAGTCGGCGGGCAACTCAGGATACGACAGCACCATGCGGCCCAAACCAACAATGTCGATCCAACCGGCGCGAACCACCGCTTGCGCCACGTGCGGCAGGTAATCTTGCAAATAGGAATAACCCGTGCCCACCAGCACCATTTCCGGCGCCGCCTGTTTAAGCTCCCGCGCGGCGTGTATCTGACGCGCCACGCCCACCAACGGATCTTCCGGAGGCAGGTAGCCGTCGCTGGGAGGAAAAATAGCCGGCCGTTGGATATGCGGACAATAATAAGGACTGCCACAGGAAATATTCACCGCCGCCACGCCCCATTCTCGCAGCCGCCGCAACAGTTCCAACGGTTCGGCCAAATCGTATTGCAGCGGATGTTCTTGATCGACGCCAAAGCCATATTGGTAAGGCAGCAGATGCTGGTGCTCCATCGGCTGGCCGACATCGCGGCTTGTTTTGTAGGGCGGCGTATCGAACGCGCTCAGTCGGACCAACACCATCAGGTCGGGGCAGGCTTCTTGCACGCGTTCAATAATGGTTCGCAACAACAACGTGCGGCCGATAAAATCGCCGCCGTATTTTCCCGGCCGCGTACGCGCACTGAGAAACTCATGCAGCAAGTAGCCATGACACGCCTTGATGTCGACAAACTGGTAGCCCGCTTGCCGGGCAACGCCCGCGGCGCGCACGTAATTATCGATCAACCGTTCGAGAGCAGCGTCGGTCCAGACGACGCTGGAGTCGTGGGGATCGAGGCCGATTTTTTCATCCAACAGCGGATGGTGGTAAGCGATGCGAGGCGCCAGTTCCTTACCCCACGGCCGACTGTAACGCCCCGAGTGCGTCAACTGCAACCCGACCAGCAAATCATCATCGCGTCCGAACGACGCGCGGTGCGCCGTGCGGAGTTCGTTCAATAGCTGCGCCAAGCCCGTTCTGTTTTCGGGCGTGGCCAACGTCTGCCGAGGATTCGCCCGGCCATCTTCCTGAACCGCCGCCGCTTCGCCTCCCCAAATCAGTTTGGCGCCGCTGAGGCCAAAGTTCCGCCAACGGCGCAGGGTATGCTCCGAGGGCGAACCGTTGAGGTTGGCGTCCCAGCCTTCCATGGGATGGATGCACCACCGATTCCCCACTTGAAAATCGGCTATTCTGATTGGCTCGGCCAGCGGCGAGCCCTGTTCGGCAGTGAGAATTTCACGATCACAGGGCAAATCAAGTCCCAGCGTTTTCAGCCGTGCGATGAAGTCGTGGACCGATTTCAATTGCGCGATTTTAAGATACGATTCCGTCATTCCAATGTTCTCGCTCGCCATTCTCGCTCGTCCAACAATGTTCAACCGACAGCCTAGCCGAGAAAGTTTGCCGGGCAAAGGCTGGAGCGCATGGGCCGTAATACAAAACCTCCGCTTGGCCTTGAGGTATAATCAAACCAGTTATCCACGGCTCGTTTAACGGCAAGCCGAAGGCGACTGCGTTTTGTGGCAGCACGCACAGGCCAGACGGAAAAACGCAGTCGCCTTCGGCTTGCCGTTAAACGAAAAAAGCGACTTTTTCAACCGTGAACAACAGCTCGTCGAACCCCACCCTCCTTCCACGCCCGCAAACAGGGAGCTTTCCATGCGGCAGAGTATTTTAACATCTGTTTTTCTTCTGGCTATTTGTCATTCGCTGCTGGCCGACGAATGCGCGGCACCATCAAACGCGTCGGCGGAAACGCTGATCGCGCCTTACTTCCAGCCGCCGCCGGAATGGGCGGGAAAGATGGGCGAGTTTCGCTCGCCGCTGTTTGCCGATGGCCAAAAAGTTCGCACCGCCCAGGAGTGGCGTCGGCGGCGTGGTGAAATCCTCCAGCAATGGCACGACCTGATGGGCCATTGGCCACCCTTGATTACCGAGCCGAAGGTGGAGGTGTTGGAATCGAAACGGCGTGAGAACTTCCAGCAACTCCGCATCCGTTTTCGCTGGACGCCCCACGAATTCACCACCGGGTACTTGCTCATTCCCGACGGCGATGCTCCCGACGGCGATG
>JAJRWU010000104.1 GCA_024276655.1 Planctomycetota bacterium | reverse complement strand
CCAGCGGAGGGGGAACAAGTAATCTCGGCAGGCCTCGTCGGTGTCGAAGCGACGCTCGAACTCCATCAGCGTTTTGGGATAATCCTCAGCCATGCCCAAACACTACATATTGGGGTCGGTGGAGTCAAGTAAATACCCCTATTGGGTATTGGAAAAAGAGAAACAATGATACGAGGCAAACAGATGGCCAATGACAAATGACCATTAACGATCGAAAAATGACTTCGCCCAAGCCACGGGAACAACACCAAATTCCCGCACGGTCCTAAGCATCGAGCGGAAAATTAGTGTCGTAGCCACGCTCGCCAGAGCGTGGGATGGTTCACCGCTCACCCACCGTCTGGCGACGATGGCTACACAAATGCGACAGTTGTTTATAGGGCGGTACTAACCGACAATTTCGCGTAAGGCTTGTGCTTCATAAGGCGCCACCCGCGCCGGGCGGCCATCGCTGGTGTGCAGTTCGAGTTTGGGATCGATTCCCAACAAGGTGTAAATCGTGGCGGCCAAATCGGCCGGCGTAACGGGCCGATCGAGCGGACCTTCACCCACGGCGTCGCTGCTGCCGATGATCTGCCCGCCCGGAACGCCGCCGCCGGCGAGCAACACGCTGAACACGCGCGGCCAGTGGTCGCGGCCTCCGGCGGTGTTCAGTTTGGGGGTTCGTCCGAATTCGCCCATCACGACGATCAGCGTTTCGTCGAGCATGCCGCGTTCGTCAAGGTCGGTGATCAAACCGGTGAGTGCGAGGTCGAGCGAGGGAATCAGACCGACGCCGACTTTCGCCCCGGTGAAACCTTCCTTCAGCCGCGTGTAGATATCGTTATGGGTGTCCCAGCCGCGGTTGTTGACGGTCACGAATGGCACGCCGCGCTCCACCAATCGGCGGGCCAGCAGGCAGCACTGGCCAATCGATTTTCCGCCGTAACGCCGCCGCACGCTCCGTGGCTCTTCCGACAAATGAAAGGCGCTCTTGGCTTGCGGCGAGGTGATCATACTGAAGGCGCGCGCTAGGTCGGGGTCGGTGGCGGGCGAATTCTCGCCAGCGCGTGCGAAGGCGTCGAGTGCGTTGACGAACCGACGACGACGATCGAGCCGCGTCAGATCGAGGCCCTTGTAGAAATCGAGGTCTCGCACCTTGAAGTTCGGTTTGGCTGGGTCGCCGCCGACGGAAAACGGCCGCGTCTGGCTGGGCAGATAACCGCCGCCGGTCATTTTGCCGCCGCCCACCCGGAAATTCGGCACGGCGATAAACGGCGGCAACGCGCCCGACCGCGAACGGACATGCGCCAACACCGAGCCGAACGTGGGGTACTCCAGAACGGGCGTCGGTTTGTAGCCGGTGAGGAGGTAATGCGTGCCGAAATCATGTTCGCCCAGCGGCGAGGTCATGGAGCGGATGATGGCCAGCTTGTCGAGCATGGCGGCCGTTTTCGGCAGACATTCGCTGATCCTCACGCCGGGGAGTTTCGTCGCGATGGACCCGAGCGGGCCACGAACTTCGGCCGGTGCTTCGGGTTTCAAATCGAACGTTTCCAAATGGCTGGGTCCGCCGTCGAGCCAGATCAGAATGCAGGACTTGGCTTTCGCCTCTCGCCCCGGCGACCGGTTTTTCGCCGCCGCCGTGCGTTGCAGACGAAACAAGTCGCCCAACCCCAGGCCGAGCGCCGTCAAACCGCCGATGCGCAGTAAATCGCGCCGGGCGAGACCATCGCACCGCTCTGGAAACGAAGCCTTAGGATTCATGTTCGAGGTTTCCTATTTCTATGCACGGTTACCAATGGCGCGTTGGTTAGTGGTTGGTGACGAACGCCCGGCAGGTGAGCAGGCTCCAGAGAAAATCTTCCAGGAATTCTTGTTGCTGTTGTTTCCCGCCGGCGTTCGCGAATTGCCCGCTCCAAAATTCGCGCTCCGGCGACGTCGGCGGGCGGCTTAAGGCGAGGCGGTAGAATGCATTCACGATTTCCTCCGGCGTTCGCCCTTCGGCCAGAAGTTTCGCCAATCGCCCAGCAGAATCGGCAATGCGACGGTTGAGCAGCGGACCGTTGAACAGGTGCAGCTTGCGGGTGAGTCCGCCGGCGGTTGCATCGGCCGTTTCGCAAGACTCCACCCGCGCGCAGCGGCCGAGAATGTCGAGCGATTCCGATTCGATCTTGGGGTCGAACAGCGCCACGGCGCGGGCGCCGAGCGGTTGGTCGCCGTACTGTTCCGCGACGCCGGTGAGATCGGAAATTGCATCGGCCAACACTTCCGCCGGCAGCGGACGCGTAAGTGCGTGGGAGTAGTAGCGGTTGTCGGCCGCGTTTTGTGGCAGCGATTGTGCGCTGCGGCCGTACGTGGCGCTGGAGGCAATTCGCCGCAATGTGTGTCGTAAATCGTAGCGGTGTTCGACAAAGTCGTCGGCCAGGGCCGCCAACAAAGCCGGGTGCGTGGCGGGGTTGGTGGCGCGCAGGTCGTCGGTCGGTTCGACAAGGCCGCGCCCCAACAAGGCCTTCCAAAGCCGGTTGACCATCGCCTTAGCGAAGTAAGGATTGTTTCGATCGGTCAGCCAAGTGGCAAACGCTTCGCGGCCATCGCCTTTGGGATCGAGAAATTCTCCGCCGGGAATCCGGGGGATGGCCGCCGCGCCGGTTCGAGGATGCGTCACTTTGCCGCGCGGGTTGATTTTGATCACGCGGCCCCGGTCCAGCTTGGCGAACAGCGCGGCCAGACCGTGGTAGTCGTCTTGCGTCCAACGGTCGAGCGGATGGTTGTGGCAGTTGGCGCAACGCAACCGGTTGCCCATGAACAGTTCGCTGGCGAATTCGGCCTGCTTGCGGGCGCCGCCCACGGTGCGATAAAAATTCGCCGGCCCCACTTCATGCGTATCGCCGCTGGCCAGAAGGATCTCGCGGGCGAATTGGTCATACGGCGTGGCCGCCGAGACTTGCCGCTTCAACCAACGGTGGTACGCCAACGCTCCTTGGGTGTCTTCGGGCTGCGAGCGAATACGCAACAACTTGGCGAGTTGGAAGGTCCAATATTCGTTGAATTCCTCCGACGCCAACAAGCGATTGATCAACTGCTGGCGTTTTCCGGAGTTCGTGTTTTCCGCATATGCACGTTGCTCCGCGAGCGAGGGCAAGCGGCCGGTAAGATCGAGCGTCAGGCGGCGGAGGAAAGCGGCGGCGGAGGCGGCGGGTGCAACCGGCAGACGCAAGGTGGCCAGCAGATCGAGAACGTGGTCGTCGATAAAATTATTTCTCGGCTGCCGCGAGAGATCAACCGCTGTGTCGGCAAGCGGCGTGATGATTTCGATCGGAACCACCCGATCAAGATACCTCGCGACCACAATCTGCCGGCCCCTGCGGAGCAAGGTCGCGACGGCTGTTTCAGGATCGATCTCGATGGCGGCGGCGTCTTCGGGCGTGAAGACGGTCCAGGGCGTGGCGTCGACCGTAGCGCCATCGTTGAAGCGTGCGGTGGCTTTGAACCGCACGATGGCTCCTACGCGTTTGGCCACGCGTAATTTTGGCTGCACTTGAAAACTCACCAAGCGACGTGTATGAGCGCGCTCGGCGCCGGCGGCAATCCAACGTCGGAGCCGGTTGGCGCCGGGGCCTTCATCGGGCAGCAGATACCCGCCGCCGTGTTCCAACGATTCAGTCGATTTGAGCAGCAGCAGGCTATCGTCGGGCTGGGCCAGATTGATGCGGCGTCCTTTGAGTTCCAGCACGATGGCGCGATAGTCGGCTGCTGGGTCGCCTCCGTACAGCGAGAGCTTGAAGCCGCCGCGTCCAACCGCCGCGCCATGACAGGCGCCGGTGTTGCAGCCCGCCTTGGTGAAGACGGGAATCACTTGGGTGTCGAAATCGACCGGCGTTTCCCCGCCGCCGGCAGCCAACACCGCCATGAGTAATACGAATGCAGACACGCGTTAGCTCCAAGTAGTAGTTCGATCGTGGTGGAGTGGTTGCTTGCAGCCACTCTATGTTTTTCAGGGTTACTTGCCCGACGGCTTTTGTCCTTTGGGAGCGTGTTCTTTGCGAGCGGCGAACTGCTTCGCCCAACGGCGAAGTACGGTTTGCGCCGCTTCCGTGCCGTAGTTCGCCAATTTTCCCGAGTTGACCACCGTATGGGCGATGCGGCCCAATTCCTTCTTCGCCGCTTCGTTTTCAGCCACATACTTTTCCACGGCCGCAGCGGCCTTCGCCACGTCGTCTTCGCTAGCCTGTTTGTTGATCACGGAGCGGATGAGCGGCGCTAATTGGGGATCGCCCGTGGCTTGTTTTTTCATGCGGCGGCCGCCTTTGGAACGCTTCCCCTTGTAACGTTGGCCTTCGAGTTCGGCAATCGAAGGTACTTTCCCGCCGCCGGCCACATCGGCAATCGCTTGCAAGATTTTGGGCCCATCGGCTTGCAGGCTGGGTTGCACTAAAGCGAAGTTGGCCGTGGTTACGCCCTGTTTGCCAACCAAAACGGTCAGCGCCACGTTGCGGTTGAGTCCGTACGAACCGGGCCCTTCCGCGCCATCGAGCGAGACCACGTAAGCGGCGCCCTGGGGGAAATGTTTTTCGACGCGGTGCATCCATTGCAGGGTGGGCGTGGCGTCGTCGGTCAGAAAGACCACGCCGCAATGCAAGCCGGTTTTGGCCTTGCCGGCCGCCCATTTCATAATGGTGTTGGTCAAGCCGAACGCCGGTCGGGTTCGAGCGTGAACAAAAATAAGCACCACCGGTTTCCCGTCAGCGGCGGCGATTAAGTCATATTCCTTGTCGGCCAAATCGCCGAACACGCCCTGCGTCTTGAACGAGGGCAGTTTTTCTCCCACCTGAGGCCCCGAAAACAGCGGCGCGTCGGCCCAGGCCAAACCGGGGCTGGCCAGCAGCAGCGCGATGAACCCGAACATGCGAAAATGTCTCATGAAACGGAACTCCTTAATGGTTGTTGTTCACTCTATTGTTGTTCATTTGGCAGGCGATTTCCTTGCCGGCGCCGGCCGAGGTTTCGTAGCCGCCTCGCGCGGCGTCTTGCCTTTTTTAGGACTTTTCAAAATAAAATCGATCCTGCGTTTCAATCGTGTGAAGCGTTGTTCGCCAACGATGTCCCGCAGTTCGACTTGTAAATCGCGATAGTTTTTCAAGAGGTCCTTTTGCAGGTCGATAATTTCCTGGTGCAATTGCGCGATATGCGTTTCGTCGAGTGTGAATTGGGAATAAGCCTGCATCAGTTTTTGCTGGCGGCCGTTCAACGCTGTTTTCAATTCGGTGTTGCGGTCTTGCGTGCGGCGAACGACGCGCCGAAGTTTGGTGATTTGCGTTTTGGTCAACGGCGTTGGGCGTTCGCCTTCGGCGCTAGCAATCGCCTTTGTTGGCGTAGCCTTTTCCGGAGTCGCCCTTGGCGGGATTACTGGTCCGGCAAGCAACAAACAAAGTAACATCGAGGCCATTACTCTTGCTCCCGTGTTGCGCCCAGTGAGTCGAGATAACGCAGCAAGGCCCGTGGTTCATTTTCCAGCGTTTCGAGTTGTGCGACGGGCGAGAAATCGCTCCGGTATACGGAAGCGAAGGCTGCAAAACCTTCGCTGGCGTTGGCGGAATCGGCCGGCGTTTGCTCTCGGGCCGCGAAATTCGACCGTTGCGAATTCTGAAGCCCGTTGCGTATTGGATGCTCGTTGCGTAACAGCCAACCGGCTGAAAGCAGTACGAACAGCGATGCGGCCAACGCCGCTCGCGCCGCGACTTGCCGCCGGCGCACCTTGGCGAACACGCGCCGCTCGAATGGATAGTTTACCGCCGCCGATACCGGCTGCCCCTGCAACAACTTCCGGATGCGCGCGTCCATTGGTTGTTCGTCGGCATCATCGGGCGGTGTGTCGTGGTGGTTTGTGTCGTGGTGGTTTGTGTCGTGGTGGTTTGTGTCGTGGTGGTTTGTGTCGTGGTGGTTTGTGTCGTGGTGGTTTGTGTCGTGGTGGTTTGTGTCGTGGTGATTTGTGTCGTGGTGATTTGCCTTGTGCTTGTTATTGGTCATTTTCCGGCTCCAACTGTTTGGCCAGCCGCCGCCGCAGCCGCGAAAGCCGCATCTTCATGGCGTCGCGCGAGGTATCGAGAATGGTTACTATTTCGGCCAATGTCCGACCCTCGTAATAATACAGATGGACCAACGCCCGATCTTCCTCCCGCAAGCCTTGCAAAGCCGCGTTCACTTGGCCCACGCGCCGCTGTTGCGTTTCCGTTTCGAGCATTACTTCCAACGGCCCAGGTTGCTGGTCGTGCTCCGTATTTCGGGAACCGGCGAGCAGCCGTTTCCACCAACGTTGCCGCCCCCGCGCCAAATCGAGCAGCGCCCGGTGGGCGATGCGGAAGATCCAGGCTTCTGCGTCGGCGCCTGTGCGGTGTTGCCGGCATTTGTTCCAGACCCGATAAAAGCAGTCGACCGTGGCCTCTTCCGCCAAGGAGGCGTCTCCCGAGACACGCAACGTGAATTGAAAAACACGCGTTTGATAAAGCTGCATCAAATCGCCCAATGCAGATTCATCGCCCTGTTGGCAACGCCGCAGCAATCGTTCCGCTTCGGACGACGTTTCCACCTGAGTCGATTCTCCACCTACTTTTATGAATGACGCCGCTCGAACCGTGCTGGTAACATGGCGGGGCGCGCTTTTTTCCAAAATCGCTGGCGCTGTCAAACTCTAATCGCAACGCCGTTTGTTGGCGAGGACTTCGGCGGAAGTTTTGTGGCCGAGGCTTTTTCGGAGGTGATTGTTGATTCGCTTTTCCGCTGGGCGAGCGGCGGAAAATAACTTACCCGCATGCAACGGGAGTCGGAGAGTTTTTTTGGGTTCCCACCCACGCGGGAATGACCATTTGCTGATTCACTCGCTTGCGCTTCGTGCTTGTATTAGGTAAATTTTCATCTGCCGCTCGCCCTGGCGCCGCTATGTCGAGACTGATCCATGAAAGACGCCGCGCCGTTGTGATATAATCGACGCTTCCGACTCAAGATCCTCACGGAGCGACACACCCCCATGCTTGCTTGGTTATTTCTCACGCGGCGTTTCTCTCTTCTGTTGGCGTTTGCATGCTGCCTGACCTCTTGCCTGGCGGGAGCTGGGCCGCTGGCCGCACAAGACGAAGATGATGACGACGACTTGCGCCCGGGGCTGCTTGCGCATTATGCGGCTTCTGGCGCTGAAGCCGTTCGCATCGACCGGGAACTGGCGTTCGATTGGGGCGCCCGCCTGCCAGACCGC
The DNA here is from genome assembly GCA_024276655.1 of Planctomycetota bacterium. Classification (GTDB taxonomy): domain Bacteria; phylum Planctomycetota; class Planctomycetia; order Pirellulales; family Pirellulaceae; genus SZUA-33. Next base: position 16,949 of record JAJRWU010000104.1, on the reverse strand, counting down.
CGCTTGGCGAAAGGGCCGTTCCGAGTGGAGTGGCGCGGGTATTTGATGTCGCAAAATGTGGGCGGGTATCGCCTTTCGGTCTATCTGTCGGGCAAGGTCCGGCTGGAGTTGGCGGGGGAAGTTGTCTTGGAAGGGGAGCGGCGCCAGCCGGGATGGCTGCAAAGCGATTTGCTGCCGCTGCAATTCGACTGGCACGCATTAAAGATCGAATACTCCAGCAATTCCGACGACAACAGTTCCGACGACAAAAATTCTGGCGACCGAGCGCCATCGCGATTCGCGTTGTTTTGGTCGGGGCCAAAATTCCAACGAGAACCGATTCCCTGGCGAAACCTTTACCACGACGCCCCGGCGTCGCCTGAAAGCAACGTCGAACAAGTCGCTTTTGAACAAGGCGCCTTGCTGGCTCGCGCGTTACGCTGCGCCGCGTGCCATCGGACGGAAACGGGTGATGATGTCCCAACGACGCCGGCGGGGCCGGCGCTCGATCGGTTGCGAGGGAATATGGCGCCGGAGTGGGTGACTGCCCGGTTGTCGAACCAAGACAATGCTTCAGATCATGACAATGCTTCAGATCATGACAATGCTTCAGATCATGACAATGCTTCAGATCATGACAATGCTTCAGATCATGACAATGCTTCAGATCATGACAATGCTTCAAACAAAGACCATGCTTCGGAATCGGCTGCACGGCGGATGCCGCATTTCGACCTTTCTCCCGCCGACGCCGCAGCCATCACGGCGTATCTGTTTTCGGCCGGAAAACAGCAATCGCCGAAGAAGCAGAAACTGAAAGGCAAGCGGGAAGAGGGCGAAAAGCTCTTTCTTGGCATGGGCTGTCTGGCTTGCCACCAGCAGGGCGAACTCGGAAATTCAAGACTCTTCGGCGGAGGCGATCTAACCCGCGTGGCCGAAAAACGGCCGGCCGGTTTTTTTCAACGCTGGCTGCAAGACCCGGCAACCATCAACCGCGATCATCGCATGCCGATTTTTGAGATCAACTCCAAGGAGCGCACGAATCTGGCGGCTTATTTGCGTTCGTTGGGCGACGTCTCAAAAAAGATGCGAATACCCGACGACGAATCGTTGCGGCGTCGCGGCGCCGAACTGGTGGCGGAAAATCGTTGCGTCGCCTGCCACCAACTGCCCGAACCGGTGAAAATGCCGCCGCTTGAACTGCTGACCGCGTCGCTCAAGAAGGCGAATTGGGCGGCGAGTTGTTTGACGGACGCTGCGGGCCGTCCTCACTACCAACTATCGCTCAGCGAGCAACAGGCCTTGCAGACTTACTTCACGTCGGTTGCCAGTGAGACGTCGGAAGCCGACCTCATGTCGCGGGGACGCCTACTGCTGGCGGAGCAGAACTGCCTGGCTTGCCACGCTCGCAACGCCAATCAGGGCATCGCGCCGAGTTTACTGAAACTCGGCGCGGCGCATCCTGATTTGGCGCCTCAGATTCCCGCCCTAACACCGCCGGCGCTCAATAGCATCGGCGATAAATTGAAAAACGAAGCGTTGGACGCCATCCTCCAGCGAAAAGATCCTGCGCGTCGTCCTTGGCTGGCGGTGCGCATGCCGCGTTTTCATCTTTCGCCCGATCAGCGCGACGTGCTGACGAAATTTTTCGTCGCGGCCGATCGTATCCCAAAATACGAAGCGCCGGAGGGCGCCGAGGAATTCGATGTCCGGCAACTCAACGCCGCCGGCAAACGGCTGGTCACGACCAGCGGCTTCGGTTGCACCAGTTGCCATCAGGTGGGCAAGATGATTCCACCTAAGGCGCCGCTGGCGGCGAAGGGGCCGAATTTATCGGAGATGCAGCGTAGAATACGCCAACCTTGGTTCGACCGCTGGGTGCGAAACCCGGCTCGCATCACGCCAAAAATGGAAATGCCGGCGGTGCAGGTCGCGGTGCGCGGTTTGCTCGACGACCACCTCGATGCACAAATCGCTTCGGTTTGGCGAGTGCTCAACCAGCCCGGTTTTCAGCCGCCATTGCCCGACCCGGTGCGCGTATTGCGGCGCACCGGAGTGCGCGTAGACCACCAACGCGCCGTGATCGGAACGGATGTCATCCTGCACGACGGCGCCACGCTCGTGAAACCGTTTTTGGCCGGCTTGCCGAATCGGCATTCGCTGCTGTTCGATTTGGCCTCGCATCGCACCGCCGCTTGGTGGATCGGCGACGCCGCCAACCAGCAGACGAAAGGAAAAAGTTGGTTTTGGGAGTCGGCCGGCGTGGCCCTCTTCTCCAACAAGACCAACCTTTCAGACCTCGCCCTAACGCTGGCCGGCAAAACCGTCGAACCCGCGATACAAGGGCAGTTTGTCACGGAGCTGGATTCCTGGCGGCATGTCGAGGGGGGCGTCGCGTTTTCGTATCGGCTGCGCTATCCTCTCGACGGAAAAAACGCCACCCAGATATATATCACCCAACGTTGGACCAACATCGGCTTCCCTGGGGAGAAACAAGCCACGGGATTGCGCCGAAAAATCACTATTAGCGGCGCGCCCGCGGGCGTGGAAATAGTGTGGCGTGTGGCGCCGAAGCCCTCGGACGGGGCGAAACTCCAGTTAGAAAATGGTAATCGCCGGGTGATGTTTCCCGATGGCGGACGGGTGCAGGTCGTGGCGCCCGCTTCGGCCCCGTTAGACGCCGATGGCGCGTTGCGTTTTTCCGTCAACGAGAATAGCAGCAACAACACCAACGTCGGCAATAACAGCACGAAGTCGGTTGTCATTGAACTTGCCTATCTGACCGACCTGCCGGTCGACCAATACTTGCTTGTGGCGCCGAAGCCGCCCGCGCCGAAAGCCGTGGCCTTGGAGGTCGCGCCAGGATTCACCAGCACGCAACTGCCGCTGGCCGATGTTGTGATGCCGACAAAACTCGCTTGGCGTCCCGACGGAACCTTGGTGATCTGTTCGCTCAAGGGCCGCGTTTCGCTCGCGCGAGACACCAACCATGATGGCCTGGAAGACGAATTACGGGTTTTTAGCGACGACCTAGCCGCCCCGTTCGGAGTGCAAGCTACGAGCGAGTACATCGACGTGGCCAATAAATTCGCGCTGCTGCGTCTGTTCGACGACAACCACGATGGCCGCGCCGACCGAACCCAGGTGCTGGCCTCAGGCTGGGGCCACACCACCGATTACCACGATTGGACGATCGGCCTGCCGCGCGATGATCGCGGCGGTTATTACTTGGCGTTTCCCTGCCAGCAAGACGAACGTTCGCTAGCCGCCGCCCGGTTTCGGGGCCAAGTGGTGCATCTAACGCCGCGCGCGGCCACGCGGGAAAATCCTCGCCTGTTCACGATCGAACCGGTCACGGCCGGGCACCGTTTTCCGATTGGCATCGCGCGAAACAAAGCCGGAGATTTGTTCGTCACCGACAACCAAGGCAACTACAATCCGTTCAACGAATTAAACCACGTCGTGCCCGGAAAAAGCTACGGCTTCATCAACAAAATCGACCGCAAACCCGGTTTCAATCCTCCGCTGACGCCGCCCGCGATCGATATCCCCCACCCCTGGACCCGCAGCGTGAACGGCATTTGCTTCTTGGAAACGCCAGCCGCCCTGCGGAAAAAAATCAATCGCGATATTTTCGGTCCGTTCGAGGGGCATTTGGTCGGCTGCGAAATGAATAACCGCAAGCTGATCCGCATGAGCTTCCAGCAGGTGGGCGATACGATACAAGGCGCGGCGTATCCTTTTTCCTACGAGACGCCTCCCCAAGGGCCGACGTTTTTGGGGCCTTTGAGTTGTGCGGTTTCGCCCGCCGGCGATTTGTACGTGGGCTCGTTGTTGGATAGCGGTTGGGGCGGCGGCAACAACATCGGCGGCATCGTACGCATGCGGCCTCGGTTCGAAAAATTGCCGACCGGAATCGCCGAAGTGCGTGCCTACTCCAATAGCGCCGCCCGCGGTTTTGCCATCAAACTCACGGGCGTTGTGTCGGCCGGAAAAGCGAAAAACTTGGCGAACTATTCCGTCAGTTCATACACGCGCACATCAACGCCGGCTTATGGCGGCGACGACGAGCATCGCCGCATTGAGAAAATCGAGCAGGCGTCGCTCTCGGCCGACGGTAAAACGATTCGGCTGCAATTGGCATCGTTTCGAGCCGGGTATGTGTACGAGATACGCGTAAAGAATTTGCTCGAAAAAGGCCGTTTGTTCTTCCCCGCCGAAGCACATTACACGATGCGCGTCTTGCCGAACTAATTTCCGCCGCGTCACGCTTCCAGCAACGACGCATCAACGGCGCGGCGCAGCGCCGCGATTCCCTCGCCGATACTCCGGGGAGATTGCACGCCGAAACTCAGCCGCATGGACGAGCGGCCGCGCGGAGCGCCGTCCGCGGCGAAGCAGTGTATGCCGGGAACATACAACACGCCTTCGGCGCAGCACCGCTGGAAAAACTCCGACGACGCTCCGGTGTCAATTTCTGCGGGCAACGTGACCCATACATAAAGGCCGCCCCGGGGACGCAGCCACGCGACGCCTTCCGTTTGGTCGAACTGTTCCTCCAAGGCGGCCAGCATGGCGTCGCGTTTTTTTTGGTAGGCGGCGCGCAAACGGGCCACTTGCGGCGCGAGCCCTCCCTGGGCGATCACCCGCACCATGATTTGCTGGTTCAAATTGGGTGAGCCGAAATCGATATTTCCCTTCAAATTGAAGATCGGTTCGATTAGTTGCCGCGGCAGAATTCCCCAACCCACCCGCACGCCGGGTGAAAACGATTTGGAAAACGTTCCCGCCACGACAACCGTGTCTTGTTCTTCATCGGCGACGCGGGTGCTCGGTTCGTCTGGGCCTTCAAAGCGTAATTCCCGATAGGCGTTGTCTTCGAGGAAGTAGATTTTCCGGCGTTTCGTCCAACGTTTCACAATCGCCAGTAGTTCGACGCGTCGGGCGAAGGGCGTGCAAACGCCGCGAGGATTGTCAAAGTACGGCACCAAATACAAGGCGCGCACGCGATGCAGTTCGTCGCGGCTTTCCAGTTCTTCAAACGCCGCTTCCAAAGCCTGCGGGATCATCCCCTGTTCGTCGGACGCCACCGACCACGAACGCGCTCCGAAATTCGCCAAGGCGCCCAAATACACAAAATACGTGGGCGCCGCGCATAGCACGATGTCGCCGGGGTTCAGCAACGCCTCGGCGGTTAAGTGCAGCAATTGATTGCTGCCCGCGGTCACGATCACTTGCTCCATCTCGGGTGGGCGGCCGGCAGCGCCGTCGGCTCGAACGGTTTCGGCAATGATGGCCTCGCGCAATTCGGGCAGACCGGCGGTCGTGCCGTATTGGAGCGACGCCTGGGCCAAGGCGGGGTCTGAAAAAATCGCCTCCATTGCGGAGCGAACCGCTTCGGTGGGCAGGGAGGCTTGGTCGACGAAGCCGGCGGCCAGCGAAATGAGTTGAGGATTCTCCAAGGCTCTTGACATCAATTCGCTGATCGGTTGGCCTTCGGCCCATTGGGCGCGTTGGCTAAATGGCTCGTCGTGATGCACGTTGCTGTCCTTGTGTATGTATGTGATTACAATGAAAACGGTATTCTAAATTCTAGCGATTGGCCGGGCTGGGCGTTGCAGGAAACCGATCGATATGCAAACACCGCATGGCATTCGGCATATTTCACAAGCCGCTTGGCGGCTGCTTTTTCCGCCGATGTGTCCGTTTTGCGAGGCCACGGGCCATCTCGATGGCGCCCTCTGCCCCGCCTGCCGCGAAACACTGTCCCCTACTCAGAGTAACACATGCGGCCGATGTGGCGCGCCGGCGCCTCGCCACCTCGCCTTGGAAGCCGGCTGCCCCCGGTGTCGGAAGCAGACGTTCGCCTTCGCCGGCGTTTATGCCTTGGGAGATTATGCCGGCGCGTTGCAGAAGGCCGTCATCAAAATGAAACGTCCGTGTGGGGAGTTGCTGGCACTCTCTTTGGGGGAGGCATTGGCCGGAATCATTCCAGACGCTACGGTATTCGACGCAATCGCGCCGGTTCCAATGCATTTGACGCGTCGGCTGGCGCGCGGCGTGAACAGTCCCGAGATCCTCGCCGAGGCGATTGGACGCAGCGTCGGGGCGCGGGTCTGTATTGACTTGCTTCGCCATCGTCGTAAGATTGCTCAGCAGAGTGCTTTAGCGCCCCGGGAACGAAAGAGAAACGTGCGCGAGGCGTTCCGAGTTTCATCGTCTTGGAAAATTGCCGCTGCCTCGATCTTGCTGGTAGACGATATTCTTACCACCGGGGCCACCGCCGATGCTTGTACGAAAGTATTGCTGGCGGCTGGCGCCGCTCAAGTTCGGGTGGCGGTCGTGGCGCGAGGCGGCGTAAACAACTAGGGCGCCAGGGATAGCTATTGCTCGGCTGATTCCACAACCGGCAGCTGATTCCACAACCGGCAACGGCCCCGAACGGCCCCGAACGTCGCGAGAGGCGTTCCATTAATCACGCGAGTCGACCCCATGGAGAATCCAACTCCGACGTCCAACGCACGGCCCGGTAAACGGAAGCCGCATCCGTTCCGCACGGCCGTTTTGCGCGGCCTCGGTTTGGTGACGCCGCCGCTGCTGACCATTGTCTTGTTTCTTTGGGCTTGGAGCACGATCGAAAGTTATGTGCTCACTCCGCTGGAGGGCGCCGCCAAATACGTGATTGTGTGGTCGGTCGAAGACGTGCTCCCCGAAATACCGCCGGAGGTCGATCCCGACGCGATTTCCGTGGCGGTGGAAGGCCGGCAAGTGAAGCTGCGAGAGTTATTTCCCCAGCAGGTTCCAGCCTACAAAAATTTACGCAAGGAAGTGGCGCGCCGCGGCGGTTGGGACCTTTCCTTCAAGTACGATGGGCGGGTGTATTTTCCGGTGGAGGGCGGGGAATGGATACCGCAAACCGTGGTCGATGAAGTGCTGCTCATTCCCGGTATTAGCTCGCCGACCACTTCGTACGAATATTACGAACAGTATGTGCGGGTAAAATATTTGAATCGCAGCCAGACGGTGCCGATTTTCCTGCTGGTGTTCGTCTTGATTCTTTACCTGCTGGGGAAATTCCTGGCGGCGGGCGTGGGCCGCATGTTGTGGAATACGGGCGAGGCGATCATCACCCGCCTGCCAGTGATTCGCACGGTTTATACCTCGGTCAAGCAGGTGACCGATTTCGTCTTCAGCGAACGCGAGGTTGAATACAATCGCGTGGTGGCCGTTGAGTACCCGCGCCGCGGCGTGTGGTCGATCGGGTTTGTCACGGGCGAAAGCATGCTCGCCATTCGGAAAGCCGCCAACGAACCGGTGCTAACCGTCTTGATGCCGACCTCGCCCATGCCGGCCACCGGCTTCACCGTTACGGTGCTCCAGAGCGAAACCGTTGAACTCGATATTTCGGTCGATCAGGCGATTCAGTTTGTCGTCAGTTGCGGCGTTGTCGTGCCTCCGAGCCAACAATTCAGCAAGGCCGATTTTGCCGATCTGGTTCAAAAGAAGATCGCCGAAACGGCGGGATAAGAATCGACACGACATTTAGCCGCCGAACCTAAAAGCCCGGCATTTTGGAAATGCCGGGCTTTTCGCTCAAATACACGCGTTCCAACTTCGGGCGGCTTTTTGTTATATTCAAAGCCGCACGGCGCCACTGGCGGGAAACGGATTTTCCATGTTCACGATCGATCGTTATCTGCTGGGAAGCTTCTTCAAGGTGCTGACGGTCTGTTTCGTCAGTTTCACCGGGCTTTACGTGCTGATCGATGTGTTCGGGAATCTAGATGAATTCATCCGATACGGCGCCGCCGAAGGCGGTCTGCTCAAAGTGCTGGCGGAATACTATAGCCCCCGCGTGTTGAGTTTCTTCGATCGCACCAGCGGCCTGTTGGCGCTCATTGCCGCCATGTTTACCTTGGCGCAAATGCAACGCACCAGCGAAATCACGGCGCTTTCGGCGGCCGGAATTCCCTACTGGCGGATCGTGCGGCCGCTGATTTTCGGCGCCATCGTGGTGAGTATTTTGGGAGTCGTGAATCGAGAATGGCTGATTCCCCAACAGCGCGGCAGCCTGGTGCGCAACGCCCAGAATTGGCTCGGAGATTCGCCACAGCCGTTGCGGCCACAGTGGGATAACAAAACCAATGTGTTGCTCGGCGGAGAAAGTTTTTTGATCGCCAAGCGGCGGATCGTCAATCCTAAATTCCTGCTTCCCGAGAGTGCCCGCGCCTTTGGCCGCCAACTCGCCGGCCAAGCGGCCGATTTTCAAGAAGCCGCCCAGGGCCGTCCTCAAGGATACCTGTTTACCGGTTTGAAGCAGCCAAAAAATCCGGCGGGAAAGCCATCGGTCTACGAAGACGGCGCGCCGCTGTTGTTGAGCCCCGCCGACACGCCCTGGCTCCAGGACGGCCAACTCTTTTTGGTCTCCGACATCGGTTTCGACGAGCTTTCCGGCGGACCTCTCTGGAGAAGCCTTTCCTCGACCATGCAGATTGCCAAAGCGCTGCGAAACCCCAGTTTCGATTTTGGGGCCGATACCCGCGTGACCCTCCACGCTCGGCTGGTGCAGCCGTTTCTCGATGTCGTGCTGTTGTTTCTAGGACTTCCCCTGGCGTTTTCACAGCGGCAGCAGAGCCCCTGGGCGATGGCCGGCATGACGATTTTAATGGTGGCCGGCTTTCAAGGCGTGCTTTTGGTTAGTCATTCGCTGGGCGTCAATTATCTGTTCAGCCCCACATTCGCGGCCTGGCTCCCGCTGATGATCTTCGCCCCGCTGGCAATGCAACTTGCGCGGCTATTCCGAATTTAGAAAGCGTGGAAACATTACGCCATGGCGTCGGCGGATTAGTCGTGGTCCGGCGTGGGCGGTTGCTCTTTTTCCGGTGAAGACGGTTCGTCGGTTTTTGGCGCCTCGGTTTTTGGCGCGTCATCGAGTTTCGGCAGCGGCCGCGACGATGTCTCTTCGTCCAGATAGACTTCGTCCAACTCATGTTGGTAAAGGTCATAACGCAAGAGAAGATAAATCGCGCCGGCGGCGCACCAGAAATAGCTGAAGCGAAACGAACCCGCCACCGCCCACACCAGCAGCTCCCACGTCTTTACGGCCAGCCCGCCAAAGGCCAGCGCTGCGGATGCATCTGAATTCGCTTGCATGATTTCCGACCAACGCTCGCCGCCCGCCCCGGCGCGCGCCGCCGATTCGCTCAACGCCAGCAGTGTTTCGGTGAAGAACAGCACCGCAATCCAGCCGAGTCCTCCGAGCAGCAGCACGACGCCCGCGTAAAACAAATAGTGCAAGGGCCTTTGGAAGGTGCAGGCGTAAGCGCGGCTGATGGCGTCGAAGCTGTCTTTCTTTCCAGCCGCCATGGCGCCCCACATCAGCGGCCAGCCGAACAGCAACCCCAGCAGCATGATGGTCATTACCAGGCTCGCCAACAAAACAAAAAACCAGAGCACGCCGCCAATAGCCGCGCCAATATCGAGACGCATCAGCGCCCCGAGAATGATAATGCCAAGGGCCATCGCCAGCGCGCCCAACATCGGCAGCAGCGGAGCAGTGAAGAACCCCTTGAGGTTGCTCGCCGAAAAACGAAGCGATGCCGCTAGGCCGACGCGCTCGTCCGCGCCGAATCGGACCACCGCAATCCTCACAATGGCGCCACCCAACAAGGCCCATACGAGTAATGTCCAGAGGCTGCCGGCGGTCAAATAAGCGGCTTGGGTGAGGGAAACGGGGCGCGTGGCCAAATAGGCGAACGGGCCGGCCATGTGTGGGAACATCGAGCCGATTTCCAACATGCCATCGCGATGCGTTTGGAGTAGGTCATCCGTTTGCAAGGGGCGCAAGGCGGTTCGCTCCCAGGGCCAATCGCGGAGGTCGCGAAGCAGATGCAGGAAGGCGTCGGTGTCAGTGCCGCCAAAGGCGTCGTAGTCGAAATCAACTCTCGTGGCGGCGTGAACCTCCATGTCTGTAAGGAAATGCTCGGCCACGCGCCAACCCGCCGGAGTCAGCAGCATTGCTAGCGTGGCCAGAAAGAGCACGTGCATGCTGACCGACAATCGAAACACGCGAAACAGCAGCAGCCAGGGGCAGAGGTCGCGCCAGGCAATACTTCGCAAACGGCCTATTTCGTTGCTCATGAATTCCTTCTCGATAAACTTCCTGCTTGGCGCGGCGGTGGCCAACGGGGATTTCGGCATTATACGATCACAGGAAAGCCTGACAACCAAGCGGCAACCATGCGGCAACCGGGCGCCTTTCACGGTAAGATGGCGCCTTCCGCTCTGGAGCGGCTTTGAATGCGTGGAACAATTCGCTCTCGAATTGGTGTTTGAGAAGCCCGGCTTTTTCAAAAAGCCGGGCTTCTGAGCCGGAACGTATTTTTTTAACGCTTTCCTAGTATTTGTCCACACGCCGCACGTAGTATATGCCGCGAAGCACTCGCCGGGAGAACACTGAAGATGCATCCTCTGATGTTACTGGGAATCGGCGTCACGATTGTGATCGGCGGCGTGCTCTTTTTTCGGCTACACGCCTTTTTGGCGTTGATTTTAGCGGCGCTCGTGATCAGCGTGCTCACGCCGAGCGCGGCGGTTCGGCATTACGAAATCGGCGCCCGGGCGGTGCATTATCAGCCGCCGGCGAACAAAGCCGACGACAACACAGACAACCATCCCGACGAATGGGTGCTCGACCTCAAACCGAGCGTAACGGCCTATGCGGGCGCGGAGTATTTGGTGCTGCGCGAAGGCGCAGCGGGTGAGCTGCGGGAAGTTGGCCGTCTGAAAATTACACGCTTCGAAAACCGACCCGACGCCAAAGGCAAGCAGCGTCCCTTCGCGTTGGCCGCTGCAACGGAAGGCGGCGCGATGGAAGGCGGCGCGATGGAAGGCGGCGCGATGGAAGGCGGCGCGCAGCCGAGAGATATCGTCGTGTTGCCGGCCGATGTCGCGGCTGCCGAAAAGATCGCCGATTGGAATGTGGGCCGCCGCGTGGCGGAAACGTTCGGCAGCACCTGCACCAAAATTGCGATTTTAATTGCCATGGCGTCGATCATCGGCAAGTGTCTGCTGGAGAGCGGCGCCGCCGACAAAATCGTGCGGTCGTCGGTTCGCTTGGTGGGCGAGCGCGGCGCGCCATTGGCGTTTCTCGGCAGCGGATTCCTGCTTGCCATTCCGGTTTTTTTCGATACCGTGTTTTACTTGCTGATGCCGCTGGGAAAAGCCATGTATTTGCGCACCGGCAAAAATTATTTGCTCTACGTGCTCACCATCATCGTGGGCGGAACCATGGCCCATTCGCTCGTGCCGCCCACGCCCGGCCCGCTGTTCGTGGCCGAAGCGTTGAACGTCGATCTGGGCGTGATGATTCTGGGCGGCTGTTTTGTCGGTCTGTTCACCAGCACGGCCGGCTATATTTACGCCCAAGTTCTCAATCGGTTTTGGAGCCTGCCTCTGCGCGACTCCGCCGACATTTCAGTCGACGACCTCAAAACGATCATGCAACGCGACGACGCCGCCCTGCCGCCGCTCTGGCTCTCGCTGCTGCCCATTCTGCTGCCCGTGGTTTTGATCGGCGGACACACCGTTTTGAAATCGTTGACGGCTTCCGGCATGGTGGCCTTGCCGCCCATGGCTTTGGAAATTACTGAAACCTTGGGCGACAAAAACATCGCCCTGGTGCTTTCGGCGGCCATCGCGATTGGAATTCTCGTCTGGATCAAACGCACCAGCCGCAAGGAGCTGGCCGAATCGGTGCGGGCCGCAATCGCCAGCGGCGGCGTGATTATTTTAATCACTGCGGCCGGCGGCGCTTTTGGCGGCGTGTTGAAGCAAACCGGAATTGCCGGGTTGGTCAGCGAACTACCCACGACTTCGGTCGCGATGGTGATCGTGCTGGCGTTCTTGCTCACGGCGGCGGTCCGTTCGGCGCAGGGTTCGTCAACCGTGGCGATGATCACGGCGGTGGGCATTCTGGCGCCGATTGCCGCCAGCGGAGAGTTGCATTGCCATCCTGTCTATTTGGCGTTGGCAATTGGTTGTGGCTCGAAGCCGATCGCCTGGATGAACGACAGCGGTTTTTGGGTCATCTGCACGATGAGCGGCATGACCGAAAGCGAAGGCCTGCGCGCGATCACGCCGCTGAGTATTTTGATGGGCTGCACCGGCTTGGCCGTCGTGTTGGCGGGCGCGATTTATTTCCCCATGATATAGTAGTGATCGGCAGATGAAATTTCACCTAATACAAGCACGAAGCGCAAGCGAGTGAATCGGCAAACGGTCATTCCCGCGCAGGCGGTTACGTTATTCCCCACCGCTCGCCTAGTGGCGCTCGATAAATAACTGTCGCATTTATGTAGCCATCGTCGCCAGACGGTGGGTGAGCGGTGAACCATCCCACGCTCTGGCGAGCATGGCTACGACACTAATTTTCCGCTCGATGCCTAGTGCGATCGTCAGGACGTATTTTCCTTTCGCCAAGCGGCAAATGAGAATTGAGAATTGAGAATTGACCAACCGTGTTCCACCCTTGTCAAGGAAGAACGCGGCGATGCCCGGACGATGTTTTTTTATTTTTCGTTTTTTGCGATTGTTTGGAGGCGGAGCGCGAGCGCCGTTGGCGTGAGCCGACAAATATTTGACGGCCCGACTCCGCCGGGAGAAATACCCTGTTATGATTCGCAGCACTCGCTCGCTTTGCTTGGTAATTTCCGCCGCCGTTGGTGCGTCGCTGGCGTACGCCGACGACAATCCCGCACCACGCTAACAAAAAAACATCGCTCGCCGGCCCAACATTCTGTTCCTCATGACCGACCAACATCGTTGGGATTGCCTCGGCGCCAACGGCAATGCGGTCATCAAAACGCCAAACCTGGATCGACTGGCCGCCGGCGGCGCGAACTTCACCCATGCCTTTGTGCAAGCGCCGGTGTGTGTGCCTTCTCGGGCGAGTTTTTTTACGGGAAGGTATCCCCATTCGCACCGCAATCGAGGGAATTACACGCCGCTGCCGCGCAGCGAAGTGCTCATGCAGGCGTGGCTCCGGCAGGCGGGTTACACCACTGCCGCGGTGGGCAAGTTGCACCTGCACCCGCCCACCGTTTTGGAGGCCAAGCGTTCGGGTTTTGATGTCGTGGAACTGCACGATGGCGTGCCGTACCTCGACCGTTTTTCCGACTACGCCGCCTGGCGCAAGGAGCACGATCCTCAAGCCAACATTCCCTACCGGGCGTTGGCCAAGAATATCGAGCCGGGTGAAAACCCGTTTCGCGCGGCCATCGCGGATGAATTTTCAGACACCACCTGGGTCGGCGCGCGAACCTGCGCCCAACTGCGGCGGCTGGCCCGATTAGACCAACCTTTTTTCTTGTTTAGCTCCTTCTGGAAGCCGCATTCGCCGTTTGAAACCTGCCAGCCGTTCGACCAAATGTACGACGACATCGAACTGCCGTTGCCGGAAGTGGAAACATTGGAGCGATTGCATCAACTACCCGAACCGCTGCAAAAACTTATCCTCCGCGGCAAGCCGGCCTACAACCTCGACCGCCGCCGCTTGCAATGGATGTACCGCAGCTATTACGGAGCGATTAGTCATGTTGACCGCGAAATCGGCCGCATTCTCGATACCCTCGAATCGCTGGGCCAAGCCGAGAATACGATCGTGGTGTTCAGCTCCGATCATGGCGACCAACTGCTCGAACATGGACTGATGGGAAAAAACTGCTTCTTCGAGGCGTCGGTGCGCGTGCCGCTAATGATTCGGTATCCACGGCGCATCAAACCGGCGCGGTACGACGCCTTGGTGGAATCGGTCGACGTTCTGCCGACCTTGTTCGAACTCGCCGGTGTTGAAGAACCGTACAACAATCAAGGCCGCAGTTTGGCGCCCTTGATTGCCGAAACATCGCGGATTTACGAGCCGCGTGAGGCGGTGTTCAGCGAAAACGTGATTCCCGAAGTCTTTGGCGCCGGGCTGCGGGCGTTCATCTTCGAGAAGGGGAAGGGCGTGTTCGAGAAAGGAAAAGACGCCCAACGCGTTCGCCATCCTGACGCCAAAATGGTGCGCACGCGGCGTTGGAAATATCTTTATTATCCCGAAGGTTACGCCGAACTGTATGATCTGCGGAGCGATCCCCAGGAAAGCCGAAACCTGCATGGCAAGCCGGAGTTTCGGGAGGTCGAATTCAAGATGATGGGCCGCCTGCTCCAATGGCTGGCCACGGCTGATGAAACCGATCAAATCGCGCCGAAATGGCTGCTGCCGAAATAGGTTCGACCACGCCGCCCCGGGGCCTCGACAAGACCTCTTGGTTTTGTCCGCCGCTACGCCTTGTAGATTTTCTCTCGGCCATGGCCAACCGCCGCGGTTGCATTGCGAGTATCGACAACCAAACGCGAGTAACGCACGATTTCGTCGTAGTCGTAAGCCGAATGGTCGGTGACAATCAGCGTGCAGTCTTGCGACGCCAAGTATTCCGGCGTCAGTGGTTCGCTCGACAAACGCGGAGCATCGTAATGCCGCATCGACGGCAACACGGGAATATGAGGATCGTTGTAACTGAGCACGACGCCTACCTTTTGCAGCAGCTCCATGAGTTTGAAGGCGGGGCTTTCGCGAGGATCGTCGACGTCCCTCTTGTAGGCCACGCCAAGTATCGCGACTCGACTGCCCCGCAACGGTTTGCCAGCGTCGTTCAGCGCCTCCCCGACACGCCCCACGACATACTCCGGCATGCTGGTGTTGATCTCGCCCGCCAATTCGATGAACCGCGTCGCGACGCCGTTTTTGCGGGCCAGCCAGCTTAAATAGAACGGGTCGATCGGAATACAGTGCCCGCCCAGACCCGGTCCGGGATAAAACGCCTGAAATCCGAACGGCTTGGTTTTAGCGGCCTCGATCACCTCCCAGACGTCAATATCCAACTTCTGCAGCAACACCTTCAACTCGTTGACCATGGCGATGTTCACAGCTCGATACGTGTTTTCCAAAATCTTACACGCCTCGGCCACTTCACAACTGCCCACCGGCACGACTTCCGCCACGGCATGATCATACAACTGCATCGCGAGGGTGCGGCTTTGCTCGTCGACGCCGCCCACCACCTTGGGAATGTTGCTGGCCGAGAATTCAATGTTGCCGGGGTCTTCCCGTTCGGGGCTATACGCCAGCCAAAAGTCTTTGCCAATGGTCAGTCCGCTCGATTCAAGAATCGGCAGCACGACATCGCGCGTGGTGCCGGGGTAAGTGGTGCTTTCAAGCACAACAAGCTGCCCCGGTCGCAGACGCCCGGCGATTTGTCGGGCGGTCGCCTCGACGTACGAGAGGTCTGGGTCGCGGCTGTCGGTGAGTGGGGTGGGCACACAAATGATAACGACATCTGGCTCGCTGAGCCTCTGCATTTCGGCCGTCGACTCGAATGCTCGGTCGCCCAGCCATTTCTTGATTCGAGCAGACGGGATATGGCCGATATAGCTTTCGCCTTTTTGCAGCGACTCGATTTTTTTTTCGTCCAGATCGAAGCCGAGTGTTGAAAATCCGGCGTCAATAAACGCCTGGATCAACGGTAGGCCCACGTAACCCAAGCCGATCACGCCGACCTTGGCCATCTTCGTTTGAATCCGCTCGCTGAGTTGTTTCAGCACCATTTCCTCACCGTTACCTGCCGTGTTCCCTGCCGCTATTGGAAAAGACTTCTGCAACCTGACAGACTCAGCTTTCCTCAATGGATTGATGCATTGTACCAAACCGTTTGGGCAAGACAGAAAAACGCAGTCGCCTTCGGCTTGCCGTTCAATGAAAATGTGCCATTTTCAACCGCGCGTCGTATATAAGGAGCAATCCCGAATTATCTGGACGGTGCTGAACGCCGTTCGCCTCAAGATTCAAGTTCGATGTTCCAATAGACATCGCTGACGAACTTGGCCCAACTTCCCAATCGCACGCCATGCGCCGCGTAGATCGGCTTCCAACGCGGTTTTTTGGGCTGGCGCAGCAGCGGCATCCTCGCCTGAGCGGGCGATTTATCGGCCTTGCGGCGATTGCATTTCACGCACGCCAACACGCAATTTTCCCAGCATGACGCACCGCCGCGCGAGCGTGGAACAACATGATCGACGGTCAAATCATCGCTGCCAGGACGCTTCCCGCAGTACTGGCAGGTGAATTGGTCGCGGCGAAATAGATTACGCCGGCTAAACGAAACGGTGGCGTCAGGAGCGCAGTCGTAGTGGGAAAGCACCACCACTTCCGGAGCACGCAACTGGAAATAAGGCGTGGTGATCATGACTTCCTCAGCCGCCGCGGGCAGCGCCGCCCAATCGTTCCAGTCGTAGAGTTGGTAGTCGTTTGGGTCGACCACGTGGGCCGCGCCCCGATAGACCTTGACCAGGGAGCGAGCGGCCGTCGACACCGCAACCGCCTGCCAACTGCGATTCAGAATAAGCGTAGGACGATCGAGAACGCTGGAAAACATACGCCTCCCTCCTTTCACTTGATTTTACGCGACCGGGAGAGTCGAGAAAATAGGAGGGCCGCGAATTTTTGCCAGGACAAACCCAGAAACGAGCGGCGAGCGCGTCTGTTAATGAACCTTGCATGAAAAATTCATGAAGTCTTGTTTGTTTCGGCGGCAGTCGACTTGAAAAGTCTAGCCAGAAGTGCACCGCCCGATCAAATCATGCAATGGACTCAACGACTACCGGCTAGAAGCCGGTAGGTTCGGCAAAAGAAGTCGTGAGCTACGGACTGACGTCCTTCGCACACGACAAAATAAAATATGCAACCTTTCTCAAGAGGCTGCCCAATGAAAAAACAGAATCACCACAGAGAGCGGTCGAGTAGAGGAGGAGCGTCAATGACGCCCCTCCCCCCTCATCAAACCGGACGTGCGGATTTCCCGCATCCGGCTTACCAAAGGCATTTCGTCGGTCGGCACACGCAGACTCAGCGGTCGCCACGGAGCTTCTTTAGT
>JAJRWU010000103.1 GCA_024276655.1 Planctomycetota bacterium | reverse complement strand
TTCCATTGCCCCTTGCCCTTGCAGCGATTTTCAAACGATTTGCTCCGCGCGCCGCGAGGGTTATCGGGAACAACCGTCAAGCCGTTGGCGCCAAAGAGTTCGCCATGCACATAGGCTATGGGGGGAAGCGTTCCGTCTTTTTTCTTGTGCAGCTTCACCCACTCCAACTCCAGCATCTGCACCTCAAGCCCCTTGGGTAGTCGCCTGCCTTCGGTAACGCTCCCCTCGCTCCAGGCGAAAACGCCCGAATTGCCGCCGGCGTCCATGTGCCGCCATTCGATGTGTAAAATAAAGTTTTGATATTGTTTTTCCGTGCGCATCACGCCGATCGGATGGCCCGTGCAAACGAGCAGGCCGTCGCGCACGCTCCAGGTGTCATTGGCGGTGTTGACGTTCACCCAGCCGGTGAGATCTTGGCCGTTGAAAAGATCATGAAAAACAGCGGCCTCTTCGGCGGCGGCGCGGCCGGCGCCAAGCCCCAAGAGAAGTCCACAGAAAAGAAGTATTGCGGCGAATAGCGCTCCAGCATTATCACGTGGGCGATTCATGGTGTATCTCCGGCTGACATACAAAAGAAAAACGATCCGACGCCCATCATTATAGCCAACCAACGGCGCTAATTCACAACGCAGGATGTAATGCACTCTTAAAACCGTCATCGCGGGCGGTTAGATCTTTGCTGAGTTGCGCGGGCGTGGTGTAAAGCACGGCATCGAGGCCCGCGCGGCGGGCGCCGGCGACATTTTCCGGTCGGTCGTCGACAAAGAAAATCTCGGCGGCGGGGCGGTTCGCGCGTTCGATGGCGGCTTGGTAAATGGCGGCGTCGGGCTTCGCGGCGCGAATCTGGTAGCTCAACACGTAGATCGAAAAACAGCCGGAGAGAACTGGGAACCTCCCCTGAAAACAATGGTTCCAATGCACTTCACACGTATTGGAAAGCAGGCCCAGGGTGAACCCCGCAGCCGCGAGTTGGTCGACGATGGAGGCCACGTCGGCATTGAGCGAGAAAATATTAGCCGCCGCCGCCAGCAACGCCTGGTAGTCGGGATGGGTGTTGGTTCGCCGGCAGAATTCGTCGAAAAACTCGGGCGTCGTGATCTCGCCGCGTTCGTAACGCGTTTGCAGATCACCCTGGAAAATAATATTAAAGATTTGCTCCGCCGCCACGCCGGAAACTTCAGACATTTGCCGGCAAGCCTGCATGTGGTCGAAGTGCAAGAGCACCTTGCCCAAGTCGAAATAGAGAAACGGCGCGGACATGGTTTCTAATTCGCGGCGGGGCCGCCTTGGTCTTCCATCTTTTCGATATACTGCCGCAACCGTTCGTTGTCGTCGCGAAGGTTTTTCAATTCGAGCAGGCTTTCGACGCGTTTGAGCAAGGCAATCTGGTTGACCGGCTTGGAGAGAAAATCGTTGGTCTTGGCGGCGACGGCCCGCTCGATATCGCCAAGTTCATTCAACGCTGTCACCATGATGACCAGAATGTGGGCAGTCTGGGGATTGTCTTTGATCTGCTTGCAGACTTCAAACCCGCTCAGTTTGGGCATCATGATATCGAGCAAGACAAGGTCGGGCTGGAAGGAAGCCACTTTGTCGAGAGTGTCTTGCCCGTCAACCGCGATGGCAATCTCGCAATCCAGGCCCGATAAATACGCCTCCAACAGCTCCACATTGGCTTGGTTGTCGTCGGCAATGAGTATCTTATTGTTCGCCACGGACGCTCCATTTCTATTGTGCGCGTGCTTGAACGTAACAGTTTTCACGATGACCGATTATAGAGCATGGCCCGCTTTCTGTTAACGGCCAGCCCTGCTTGCAAAGGGTTGGATTATTCTTGCGGGCAGCCATACAATGGCGCCATGCTGTTTGGTTGCGGAACAACGCCGTCACGGGCGAGGACCCAGATGAAGCGACTAAGGAGAACCGACTAATGGCAATCACGCATGCAAAACCGGGCGAAATAATCGATATCACACCGTACGGTTCGTTATTGGCGACCACCAAGACAACCACTCTATTCAAGACCGAGCGCATCGAAGTGATTCGCATCGTGATGGCGGTCGGAAAAGAGTTCCCGGAACACAAAGCGCCCGGCGAAATCATCGTTCAGTGCTTGGAAGGCCAGATCGCTTTCACCGCTTCGGGAAAAACCGAAACACTGGAAGCAGGGCAAATGATCTACCTCGAATCCGAGGAACCGCATGCCATTCGCTGCATTGAGGCCGCTTCGTTTCTGGTGACGATTATTTCCAATCGGTAGCTCCTGGCGATTCATCCGCCATGAGTCACTCCAATAGACACCTTCGGGCGGAAGTGCGGTGGCCCATGAGGGTGTCTGCTTTTGCGAAGACCATTGCTTCCCACGGCAACTGGCGGCTCGTTTGAGATTACAATACATCCATGGCGAAACCACCCCGATCAAGCCGGCGCGACTTTCTCCAAGGCCGCTCTGCGCTCGACGCCCTCACGCATGCGAGTGATCAACTGGCGAACGATTGGCCGAACGGGTTTGGCGATGAGCTTGGCGGCGGAGGCGGGCGGCCGGCGGGAAGTTCGGCGGAATCGTTCCTGATTCAAATCAGCCGGCGGGCGATGGCCTGCCAATTTGAAGTGTTTCTCAACGCGGGCGAGTTTCCCGGCGGCGAAGAATACGTGCTGGAAGCGCTCGATGTGGTCGATCTTCTGGAAGAACATTGGAGTGTGTTCCGCGAAACCAGCGAAGTGTCTCGCCTGAATCAAACCGCGGCCGAAGCACCGCTTGAAGTAACGGCGGAACTGTTCCAACTGTTGCAATTGTCGCAGCAGCTTTACAAGACAACCGGCGGCGCCTTCGATGTTACGTCTTCGGTGCTGAGCAAACTTTGGGGCTTTCACCGCCGCGAAGGCCGCTTGCCCAGCGACGAAGCAATTGCCGAAGTGCTGCCCCGCGTTGGAAGTTGTTGGCTGCAACTCGAAGCCCAACAACAAACCGTGCGGCTGCTCAAGCCGGGCGTCGAAATCAACCTGGGCGCTATTGGCAAGGGCGGCGCTCTCGACCAAGCGGCTCAACATTTACTGGATAGCGGAATTGACCAATTCCTTTTCCACGGCGGCGCGAGCAGTATTATAGCGCGCGGTTCGCGAGCGACTTCTCACA
This sequence comes from Planctomycetota bacterium, assembly GCA_024276655.1. Classification (GTDB taxonomy): domain Bacteria; phylum Planctomycetota; class Planctomycetia; order Pirellulales; family Pirellulaceae; genus SZUA-33. Next base: position 5,062 of record JAJRWU010000103.1, on the reverse strand, counting down.
GCAGCCATTCCTCGAAAAGCGGCTCTCCTGAAAGCGAGCCGTCAGTTGGTTGGTCGGTTGGCGTGCGGCACCCGTTGCGGCCCGAGAAGAATTTCATGGAGGTGCGGCTGCGGGATCAGTCGCTTTCGACGTCGGGTTCGGGCGCCCAGTTTTTTCATCATCAGGGAAAACGGCTGGGCCACATTCTTGATCCTGGCAGCGGCCGCCCGGCGGAAAGCGTACTTTCGGCAACGGTGGTGGCGGCCAGCGCCGCAGAAGCCGACGCACTCTCCACGGCCTTCTATGTAATGGGCGCCGAAGCCGCACTGAAGTATTGCCGCCAACGGCCGGAGTTGGGCGCGGTGCTGGTGATTCGAGGACCAAGGCGCGGCGCCATCGAAGTGTTGTCGGAGGGAATGGACCCGCGGAGTTATCGTATTCTGGGAAGCGCGTCGGATTAAGAAGTCGCATCGAAAAAGCCCGGCATTTTGAAAATGCCGGGCTTTTAGTTCGGCCAGTAGATTTCGAACCGATCCAAACGGAGTTTCATCATGAGCGGTGTGATCGGCCATATGACGTATGCAATTCTCGCGGAAAAGGCGGCGGCCGAGCGTAAGCTGCCCATGGCGCCGATTGCGAGGAGTCATTACGCGGCCTTTCTCGCGGGCGCGTATCTGGGCTGCGATATCCAAACGCTGCCGGAGGCCATCTGCATTGATACCGGCAAGGAGGTCGGCTATGGAACCGTGCCGGTGGAGAAAAGTCCCATTACCGGCGGCGCTGTGCGGCCCTGGGCATTGAAAGTCGGCGATGATGAATATCGACCCCGCGAGATCCACTCCCGACTCTACGGACGCGCCCATTTGGTGTTCGGCTGGAGCAAGCTGAACCGCGAACATACCGTGCCCTGGGATCATCTGCCCGATTATCTGGCGGCGGTTGTGGGAGACGCCATCGAAATATATGGTCCTGGCGAACGGCATTTGGCTTTTCTTTTTGGCTGGATGACACACATCGTGGGCGACAGCCTGATCAAGTCGATCCAACCGGGCGTCGACTTGCATCTGCTCAACGTAAAATACACGCGAGAAAATCGGCCGATCCAGGATCTTGTCACGTTTCACGATATTGTCGGCCGAGAACTGGGCCTGAACTGGGAAAACCTGATCGCCGATCTGCTCGATGCGCCGAAGGAGCCGGTGCAACTGCATTACATGCGCGTGACCAAGCCGCGCGGCCGATTGGCGGAAATGTTTCCCGATGGCTGGTCGCCGGAAGAGGCGCCGTTGGTTCGACGCGTGTTGGCGGAGAACCGGCGATATCTGCGGACCCATGCCCGACACGTACTCGACACGCTGAAACTGGTAAAAACCGGCGCCGGTTTGCAGTGCAGCTCGGAATTAAGCCGCCGCGCCGGCGGGCTCAGTTACCGGCAAATGGTGGAAGTCGCGGAGAAAGCGAATTTCCGGCATGCGCTGTGGCAAATTGGCGAGGCGATCGCCGATTTGTACGAACAAATCATCCAGCGTCAGCCGCTGCTGGCCGCGTTTCCCGTCGACATCAACCCCGGTTGGGGAGAGATTTCGCAACGCTGGCGTAAGCAAGAGAGCTGAACGGCCTCGCAGCGATGTCGCGAGGATAGGAATTCCCGTCCGCCGCTGGCCCGGCGAAAAAAGCCCGTCATTTTCAAAATGACGGGCTTTTATTGAGAGTTGCTTTCGCAGAGGGCTGACTCCACGCCTTGCTTAATTCCACCACCACTGTTTACCCGCGGACGACGCGTTCTCGCGCACCACGGCCATGCCGTCGTCGTTGCGAGAATCGGCCAGCACGATTTGCCAGGATTCAACTTGCACGCCGCCTGAAGCAGTGAAGACTGTTGCGCCTCGCCGTTTCACGAAACTAACTTGTGTGGCGATCACTTTGGGAGCGCTCCATACTTCCGCCGCCAACGGCCCGGCTGGGTTGGTCAGTAACGGCAATTCGCAGCCCGCTCGGGCGAATAGGTCTTCCTTGCGAATCAAGGCGGCCACGACGCTCAAGTCCATCAGGTTGCGGAGTTCGCCGAAGACCGGCTCCTTAATGCTAAGTTCGTCATATTTTTCCGTGAACATGTCGGCCCATTTTTGCGCCGCGGCGCTGGTTCGCCCCGTACCCCGCACTTCGCCATTTGCCGCCACGAAGTCTTCTTCGGTCATGCACTTGACGCCCGGTCCGGCGAGTTTCCAGGCCAAACCGTCTTCGCTTCGCACCAGTGGTTCGTAATTGACGGCCATCCACCAACGGGGAGAAGCCAGATTTCGGCTCGACTTAACCATGTCCAGGTAACTGGGCAGACCCCGCACCGGCGAAGGCTCCAGTTTCATCGCGATGCGTTTCATGCGGTAGTCGGCGGCCACCAAGACTCTAGCAAAATGGCTGGTGGCGGGAACGCCCGTTAAGGAAACGATTTGGGGGCCCAGCGCCTGTTCGATGCCGCGGGCTTGCGCCGGGCCGAATGGCCGTCCGCGAATTTGTCGCAAGTACCGTTCCAGCCGCACACGCCCTTTGGGAGTGGGGTCGATCGAACAACTAATGCCAACTTCCCGCGCGGCGTCCACGGTTCGCAGCGCGACCAGCAGGTCGTCGATATGCATTACCGGCCGACCGGTCGTGAGACCAACCGCAACGCCCTCATCGTTGAATTTCCAGCCCTCGGCCGGACCAACCAACACGATGTCGTTTCGCTCCGGATAAACCAACACCATTTCAATGCGCTGCAACCCCGCGAGGTGGATGACCTCCTGAGGCAACACGCCAGCGTCGTGCTCGATCGCGTGCTTGATCGCCGCTTCGATACCGCGAAGCGAGACATGGCGTTGCTCGGTCTGGCCAGCCAAACCCTTGGGGATATTAGCCTGCTGCTCCTGCAGGAAGGCGCGAAGATCGGTTTGCGCTTTTATGGTTGGCTCCGCCACGACGCCTTCGGCGTTGATCGAGATGCCGCCCACCTGCTGTTGGCGAAAAAAACCGCCGCCTCTCTGGGCCTGAACGAGCGCTGGCGCAAGGGCAAAAATCGCGATGAAAACGCCCACGCTGAATCTCTGAGGATTGGTGCGAATCTGACGTAGCATGAGAGTTCTCCTAGGAACGCTGGATTGTTCCACCCGCGATTGTTTCACCAATCGCCGGCGCGAAACGTCTCTCCCTACGACACGCACGCTGCAGCGGCGCGGTGCTTCGCGAATGGGAGCTAATTTAGTGAAAGGATACCTTTCAGGATAACCAGCCCGATTCGAATATGCAAGAAATAGAAGCCTGGGAATTCTGGGCGAAACAGGACGAAATTGCACAAAACGCTCATTCGACTGTCCCCATGGTCCTTTTCGCCAATAAAATTGCATCGGCGATTGCGATGGCCATTGAAGGCAGCCACATTATCATCGACCCAAATCGCTAATCTGGGACAAATAGAACTAGGCGACTAGAACTAGGCGACTAGAACTAGGCGACTAGAACTAGGCGACTAGAACTAGGCGACTAGAACTAGGCGACTTCGCACTGCGCGCCGCCTTCGCACCCAGAAACATCTTTTGGGGTGGCGTCTTTTTGGATCGCGGCCAGTGGCTCCAACTCCTCTCGCAACACCAAGACATCGGCCGGCGCCTCAATTCCCAGCCGGACTTTGTCGCCCGAGACGCGCACCACCGTCACTACAATCGAATCGCCCACTTTGATGCGTTCACTTTCTCTTCGGGATAAAACCAACACGCTGCAACCTCCTTGTAAGTGATACTAGTAACAGTAGTGACGATTTGTACATCAATCCTTGAGTACTGTCAAGCGTCTATTTATGCTCCACGGCAAGGATTGACGTAATTGCATCCTATCTGTAGTGCAAATGTCACATTCCCAGCCGCTTGAGGTTATCTATTTCCCATGTTTGCTCGAAAGATCGTCTGTCGAAACACCGTTTCAGGCGGCCGGCGACTGCCTTTCGGGCGGCAGTTCAGCCAAACGGGAAGAATCGACCAATTGCAGTTTCTGCGAACGCTCACCCGTGCAGCGGTAAAACAGCACGGTATTTTGGTCGGTCTCCCAGATGGCGGTAATGCGAACATTGCGGGGACCATGCAGGCAAAAGAAAATTCCGCAAGGCTTTTTACGACGGACCAAAACCTTTTCGGTCATGGGAAAAACGCCCAACTCAAACTCGTTTTGTTGACAAAGCTCTTGATATATAAGATTGCGAAGTAGATCCAAATTCTCGATGCCAAGAGATTTTTGCAGCATCTATATATTTCTCCTGTGGTGTGGCGTCAATTCGGGATGGCCTGGATGTGGTTCGCGGGCTGTCGAGCGCTGAGGTGGGAGATCCGCCGCGACCCCCTTGTTATCGGCAAACTGAACCGCTTTCATTGACTGCGAAAACAGGGTAATTCGCGAAGAATACATAAGAAAATCTCACGTAAATTCGTGAAGTTCCCAAGAGAGCGATCATTCCGACGAGAATATGCGGGTTCCGCGCGACGTTACGTTTTGGAGTTGGTTTCCTGAAGGGCGTCGAGAAAGAGGACCTGAACTTTCTCGCGCCGAAGGAAACGCCCGGCGTCTGCCTTTGTCGAGCCCGAACCGAAGCGGGCGCGAATAGCCCGCATTTCAGATGGAGTCGATTACCTGGGCGACATATTCGTTGCATGGTTTGGCCGAGCGGTCTGAAATCGCCAGCGTTTCACAGCGGTTGCCCCGAAAGACACTTGCTTTGCAGGGTGGTATAACAAGCGGCGATGGGCGGCGACCAAATTCGCTCGCGCCGATAAGCTGAGGTATCAATGAAACGCCAGCGAGTGAAAAACCCTTAAATTTGATGCGCATGTGGCGTCGCCACGCTCAGCCACCGGCTAATGGGCGGCAAGGCAAGCCTCCGGCTTGATGAGCGTTCCATAACACAGCGTTCCATAACACTGTTTTGCCCCAGTTGGACGTTGAGTTTCTTGTCTGGAGGATAAGCTAGTCGCTAGAACGAGCACTGCGGCCGGATTGCGCCAGGAATGCACCGCAATTGAATCAAAGTCCCTTGCTTTTGGCCTAAATGCGAAAAACG
>JAJRWU010000102.1 GCA_024276655.1 Planctomycetota bacterium | reverse complement strand
GATGTGAACCAATCACCTCTCCCTCGCAAATAATCTCGAAAGCATACGCACCCGGTTCCGTAATTGGTAAATCGGGCAACTTGGCGACTATTTCGACCGTCTTCAACCTCTCCGGACGCTGCACGGTGAGTTTCGATCCGAACAACACTATATTCTTAGTCAAGGAGACGAATTGCAGCACGAGTTCCGTGTTTTCGCATACGTCCGTGAGACTAATGTACGCCCATGGAGCACCGGAAGAGCCACTCGTGATTGACATGGCGCGATTTCCTTCGCCATCGACAACCGCGTTTCCGTCGTCATCTGTTATCGGTTGAGGAGTTTTACGTTCCCGAATGATGGCACTATTGAACGTTCCGGCGATTATCTTGCTGCCCGACTTGTCCTCATACACATGTTCCGCGAGAACTAATGCCTGCAAGACAGGTACCACGATACGCTCCTTGAGAACCCAACACAAAAACAGCCTACGTGTCGTGCGAGTGACTCTATAGTTCCGTCACGATAGCTTCAGAAAAGGCACTTCGCTGGTGTTAAATTCAAAAAAACAAGGAATTGTACGTCAGTATGTAGCCAGCTGTCAATACCAAGATTGAAGGTTGTGTTATTCTACTTTTTTTACCGCGTAAGTCAATGGTTTGATACCATTTGCGGTGAGCTGCAAAGTGCGTTCCGGCACCCACCGCCGAACAGCCGTCCACTTCGAGAACACCCCCCTGTCGGTGCAACGGCTTGTCAGCGGCTGGGGAAATAGGTAGCCTCAGTAGTTCTCGATTGTGTTGTTTTGTCTCCCAAATACGCTGGGAGCGGGCAATGTTCGAGATGCGTCCGGCCCCGCCGGAAACGATAATAGTTAAGACGACTGATTTCGCGGTTGGAGAGTGGAGGTTCATGATTGCGGGCCAGCAGTTACCCGATAGCCAGCGCATTGTTCTCACGGGCATTGGCTTGGCGGCGCCGAATGGCAACAGCTACGCGGAGCTGCGCGAGAGCCTGTTGGCCTGCCGGAGCGGCGTCTCGCCGTATGAAATTCGGTATTTCGGCAAAACATTGGCCGGTATTTGTGATTTTGACGAACGACGCTACCAAAAGCGCAAAGATGTTCGTCGCGGCACGCGCGCCGGCAGCGTGGGCGTTTACGCGGCGCTGGAGGCGGTGGCCGACGCCGGTCTGGATTGGGAGAACCGCGAAAAATCGCGGGTGGGTATTTATGTCGGCGTGACGGAGCACGGCAACGTCGAAACGGAAAACGAAATATACGAAATCAAACAGTTCGACTACGACACCAAGGTTTGGTCGCACCACCACAATCCTCGCACGGTGGCGAACAATCCGGCGGGCGAAGTCGCGTTGAACATGGGCATTACCGGTCCTCATTATACGATCGGCGCGGCCTGTGCGGCGGGCAACGCGGGTCTGATTCAAGGCGCGCAAATGTTACGGCTGGGCGAATGCGATTTGGCGTTGGCGGGCGGCGTGTCGGAGAGTATTCATACATTCGGGATTTTCGCGAGTTTTAGCAGCCAAGGCGCGCTCGCCACGCACGAAGACGCCACGCGGGCTTCGCGCCCGTTCGATCGCGACCGCAACGGAATCGTGGTGGCCGAGGGCGGTTGTATTTACACCATGGAACGGCTGGACGACGCCCGCAGCCGCAATGCGAAAATTTACGGCGAATTGGTCGGCTATGCCTTGAATACCGACGCCACCGATTTTGTCTTGCCTAATCCTGAGCGGCAGGCGCAGTGCTTGGAGTTGGCCTTGAAGAAAGCCGGACTGGCGGCGGAAGAGATCGACATCGTCAGCACGCATGCCACGGGTACGTCGTCGGGCGATATTCAAGAGTGCAAGGCGTTGCGAGCGGTGTTCGGCAAAAGCGAACGCACGCACTTTAACAACACCAAAAGTTACATTGGCCATTGCATGGGCGCGGCCGGCGCGTTGGAGTTGGCGGGTAATCTGGCCGCCTTCGACGATGGCGTTTGCCATCCCACGATTAACGTAGAAAACCTAGATCCGGAATGCGAATTAAACGGCCTGGTGCTCAACCAGCCCCGCGAAATCGGCCCCGTTAAGTATGTGCTGAACAATTCGTTCGGCATGCTGGGCATCAATTCCGTAGTCATTATTGGCAAGCTTTGAAAGATACCCACGGAGAGAAACGTCTCATGACGCCAGGAGAGATTCGCGAAGAGATTATCGACATTTTGGAGAGTATCGCGCCGGATGAAGATCTTTCCGAGCTGCAAGACGCCCCCAATTTCCGCGACCAACTCGAACTCGATAGCATGGACTTCCTCGACATCGTCATGGAATTGCGCAAACGCTATCGCATTCAAATTCCCGAGGAAGAGTACGAACAACTGGCCAGTATGCAGAGCACCGTGGCGTACCTGGAGCCGATCATGAAAGACATGGCCAAGGCTTCGTAAGACGCACAGCGCCGTGTGTGAGATGCTATGTACGACACGATCATCATCGGCGCGGGAATGTCGGGGCTGGCGGCCGGAATTCGCTTGGCGTATTACGACCGGCGGGTGTGCATTCTCGAACGCCACAACACCATCGGCGGGCTGAATTCGTTCTACCGGCTGCGCGGCCGCGATTACGACGTTGGCCTGCATGCGGTCACCAATTTCACGCCCAAGGGCGAAAAAAAAGGGCCGCTGGCCCGACTCTTGCGGCAACTCCGCTTTCGCTGGGATGAGTTCGCGCTGGCCGAACAAGTCGGTTCGACGATCGCTTTTCCCGGCGTCTCGCTCCAATTCGGCAACGACTTCGACCTCTTCCGCAGTGAAGTCCATCGGCAATTTCCCCGCCAAAAAGACCAATTTGAAAAGTTGATCTCGAAAATCGTCGACTACGACGACCTCGACCAGGAAATTTTCGATCTCTCCACACGCCAAGTTCTGACCGAAACAATCGACGACCCGTTGCTGATCGAAATGTTGCTCTGCCCGCTCATGTGGTACGGCAACGGCCGGGAGCACGATATGGATTTCGGCCAGTTCTGCATTATGTTTCGCAGTATCTTTTTTGAAGGTTTTGCCCGTCCACTGGCCGGCGTGCGGCTGATTCTGAAAAAGCTCGTGCGAAAGTTTCGCGGCTTGGGCGGCGAACTGAAACTCCGTTCGGGCGTCGATAAAATTCACGTGCAAGACGGCGAGGCGGTTTCCGTTGTGTTGGAAAGTGGTGAGGAGTTGCTCGGCCGGAAGGTGGTGTCGTCGGCAGGGTGGCTGGAAACCATGCGGCTCTGCGATGATGTCAGCCATGTCGATTCGTCGCAGGCGGGGCAGTTGTCGTTCACCGAATCGGTTTCGATTCTCGATTGCCCGCCGCGCGATTTGGGCGTCGACCGCACGATCGTTTTCTACAACGATTCGGAGAAATTCCACTGGCAAAAACCGAGCGGTTTGAGCGATGTGCGCACCGGAGTGATCTGTTCGCCGAATAACTTCGCCTATGATCCTGACGACGACGCGCAAGCCATGACCGATGGCGTGGTGCGCATCACTTCGCTGGCTAATCACGATTCCTGGAGCGCGCTCTCGGAGCAGGAGTACGCCTTGGAGAAGCTGCGCTGTTACGACGATGTTTTGGAATCGGCGGTGAAATTCACGCCCGACTTTCGCGGCCACATCATCGATACCGATATGTTCACCCCGACCACCATCCGCCGCTACACCGGCCACGATAACGGGGCGGTTTACGGCGCGCCGCGAAAACGGCTGGACGGCGCCACGCATCTGAAAAATCTCTTCATTTGCGGGACCGATCAAGGCTTCGTGGGCATCATCGGCGCAATCGTCAGTGGTATTTCCGTGGCCAACCAACACCTCTTGCGAGATTGACGCCTGCACGTCGCCACGATGCGAACGCTTGGCGGACTGCCCGTTCGCGGCGTTGCGGGAAGTTGCGATAACAATCCTGCCGACCGTTCAAAACCCGTGAACGGTTGCTCTTTTTCTTTCGTGCCGTTCGGTGCGCCAGGAAGCTTGGTGAATATTGTGATCTGAAATGAGGTCACGATGTGAATTGCTCGTTCGACATGTAGCAAACCGGGCGTTGGGGTGGAGTAATCCGCTCAGGTGAAGCCCCGGTGAGCAAAGACATCAGCCGTAGCGAAAGCGAAGCGGAACCGATGGCCACCGTTCAGACCGCTGCATCTGCTGGCATCCCGCCGGGATGCCGCGTTTGTTGTGTTGGCGGTCCGGCGGTGTTCGCTGCGCTCGACCGCGGGCTAATGGCTGCCAAGCCTCCGGCTTGAAGCGAACTCTTACCCGCAACGAACGCCTAGCCTGCTTCCAATGACGGCGTGAAATTGGCGCCAATGGTAAATAAATCGGGCGTGTTGCCGAATGACTGATGTATAAACAACAGGGCGGGAACCCAGTGATGTACGCAGCCCGGCTAGATTCCCGCCTGCAAGGGAAGGACGGTGCGCGTTACGAACCGCCGTCCGAAAAAGCCCGGCATTTTCAAAATGCCGGGCTTTTAATGGGTGCGTTTTTACGAGCCGACTTCCACTTCACGTTGCGCCGCGTCATCCAGCCGACCGGCCCGGAGTTGGATGGTGCGTTGGGCCTTGGCGGCTGCACGTTCGTCGTGCGTGACGAGAACAATCGTGCCGCCTTCGGTGTGGAAATCGGCCAGAATCTGTAAGACGTTCTCGGCGTTTTCAGGATCGAGGTTTCCGGTGGGTTCATCGGCCAACAGCAACGTGGGCGCATTGAGCAGAGCACGCGCCATCGCGACGCGTTGCCGCTCGCCCGCGCTTAACTGCGCCGGGCGATGGTGCAGGCGGCCTTGCAGACCGAACCGGCTTAATAGCTCCAAGGCCCGGTCTTGCGCTTGCCGACGATTCTCGGGCGACGAAGCCAACATCACGTTCTGGAGAATATCCAGATAGGGCAGGAGGTGGAAAAGCTGGAAGACAAAGCCGACATTCGCCGCCCGGAAGGCCGCGCGCTCGGCGGCCGACATCGTGGCCACATTCAACCCATCGACTACCACCTTGCCGGACGTTGGCCGGGCCAAACCGCCAATCAGGGCCAGTAGCGTCGACTTGCCGCAGCCGCTGGGACCGCGCACCGCGACAAACTAGCCCGTTTCCACACGCAACGAGACGCCGTCCAACGCCCGGACTTCGCCGTTTTTCGTCGCATACACTTTGTGTACGTTCTCAAGTTCAATCATTGCCGTTCAACAAATTAGTGGCCCCGGAACATGAAAAACGTGGCGCCAATCAGCAAAAAGAGCGCGAACGCCACGCCCGCGCCGACGATGAGAAACAGCGGTGTGTTGAGTGTGCGGGAGACGGTTGGGACGCGGACACGGTTGGAAGGAGCAAGCGTCACGCCGCCAACGGGCTTTTCGCCAACGGTTTCCACCGTCGCGGCTTCGTTCCGCTTCGATTCTTCCTCGGTTTCGACCAAGGCGACGTCCTTGGACGCTTCGGCCGCTGGCTGAGCGTCCGACGATTCACCATCGCTGGTTGTTGTCTCCGACGCGGCGGCTTCCGTTGCAGCGTCTGTTTCCATTGCCGCCTCCATATCGGCCTTGACGCCTTCAGCAGTTGGAGCGGCGTCGGCCGGTTCGCCGTCTTCGGGAACTTCGCCCGCGACAATCAACTGCGGGAATAGGTCGAGTCCGCCGAACTGGCTTTCGTTGCCTTCCTCGGAGCCAAACTTTTCCTTCAAGGCCAGCGCGGCGTCGTCCCAGTTGTAGGTGAGGAGTAAATCGACGCCGGGGTTTTCCTCTTTCACGGTGCAGGAGCAGGCGCCCGTGACAAATTCAATGCAGTCTTGCAGGTTATCTCGCGTGATGCCGGCGCCAACATACGGCGGCAACGCGCGGGCCCGTCCATAAACGCCGAACACCATCGGACCAGAAAGTTCGGGCAGATCCGACTCGACCGCCAACAGCGAATCGATCAACCAGCGTTCCTTGGGGTCGTCTCGCCGGACAACCAAATAGCCCACCTTCACTTTCTGCGAAGAGGCTTCCGGATTGGCGGCGTCGCCTTCAAGGGTGTCTTCCTGAGACGCATTTCCACCCGATTCCGAACCAACCGGCAAGGCGGAAAGCGGGGAGGTGTAGAGATCAATCTCGCCGCTGTTGACATCTTTCACGATGCCGGCCAGCTCTCGCTCGGCAATCTGATTGGCGGCTGCGTTGGCGCCTTCCAGCAGCAGGAACACCGCAGCTTCGCCCCGCTCCAACCGTTCGCCAAGCGCCTGCCTGACGGGCGACTGAACCATATCGGCCACGTCGGCCTTGGTAAGCGAACCGGAATGAACCACGAACCCCATCGGATTTTTCACCAAATATAGCGGCGGCTGGCGGTTTTCCTCGGACGTCCACCATTGGTGTACATCGGGCGGGACGCGTTCAATCGCATTCTCAACCGAAAGGTCGATCTTGATCAAGGAAACATTCGCCCACTCTTCGGCGGCGTCTTCCAAGGCTTTGTGAACGTCGGCCTCTGCTTCTCCAAGGGCAGCGCTGCTTTCACCTTCGTGGAAGTAATAAACCTCATACGGCTCCGGCGCCCAGCGATACATTGCATACCGATAGACCGGCGTTTCGCACGCCAAGAGCACGGCGCCCGCCAACGTGAGCATCAACAGGCAAACGCCCGCCACGGTCCGCGTTCGGAAGTTACTGGCCAACATCGCCCGCTCCTTGTTGGTGTTTGGAGACGCAGTTTGGTGTATGAAGACGCACGTTCGCAGTAGGGCCTCGCCGTTGCACGCCCGCTACGATTATAGCGAATCGAGCGCGGCGCCGCAGGGAAATCGGCCTCAATTTCCCGATTCGCCGGGGTAGGACGATCACGGTTGAAAATGTCGTTTTTTTCGTTTAACGGCAAGCCGCAGGCGACTGCGTTTTTTTCGGCTTGCTCGTATGCGCCGCCACAAAACGCAGTCGCCTGCGGCTTGCCGTTAAACGAGTCATTGCTAACCGTCGAAGTTTATTCGTCGGCCACGACGACGGTCTCCATGATGTCGCCCTGGGCCACGGCGTCGACCACGTCTTGCCCTTCCAGCACGCGGCCAAATACGGAGTGCTTGCCGTCGAGCCAGGGAGTGGCCACATGGGTAATGAAAAACTGGGAGCCGTTGGTATTGGGGCCGGCATTGGCCATCGAGAGAATGCCGGGGCCTTCGTGTTTCAGTTCGGGGTGGAATTCGTCGGCGAATTTGTAACCGGCGTCGCCCGTGCCATCACCACGGGGGCAGCCGGCCTGGATCATGAAATCGGCCAACACGCGGTGAAACGTCAGGCCGTTGTAGAAACCTTCGCCCGCCAGTTTCTCGAAATTGGCGACCGTATCGGGGGTTTTGTCGTCGAACAGTTCAATTCGAATAACGCCCTTGGCGGTGGTGATTGTGGCGACTTTCATGTTGCATCCTTTTCTTATACTACGGAATGTTTTTTAGATAAACTTCAAACGGCGCGACGCCGCGATTTTGCAGTCTGCTTCGCAATACTGCGAATAGCCCTGCATCCTACCGATAATTCTCGGGTGCGGAAACGGGCCTCAAGCTGGAATTGCCAACGCCAAGGAAATATACCGCGCATGGTTGAAAATGGCGCCTTTTTCGTTTAACGGCAAGCCGAAGGCGGCTGTGTTTTGAGCCCACGCGTTCGGGCAAGACAAAAAACGCAGTCGCCTTCGGCTTGCCGTTAAACGAGCCAATGCCAGCCGTGTGAAGTAGGTACCCCTTGAATTGCCGCCGGCGTTATGGGGCGAGAGGAATATGAGGCGCGGGGAATTTCTCGACCTGCATGACTTCCCCCGCGACAATATGCAGTTTTATGTCGGCCAGGGTTTCGGCTTCCGAGCGATTATGCGTTACGTGCAAGGCCGTAACGCCGGTTTCCCGCTGCACGCGTTTCAACAGCTCGACCATTTCATGGCGGGTGTCGTCGTCCAGGGCGCTGAGCGGTTCGTCGAGGCATAAGGTCGCGGGGCGAAACGATAACGCGCGGCCCAGCGCGACGCGTTGCCGCTCGCCTCCGGAAAGCTGATGGGGCTTACGTTTCAAAAGCGATTCAATTTGCAGCAGGGTCGAGAGTTCGTCGACCCGCCGATGCTGGTCGGCCGACGACCAGCCTCGAACACGCAAGGCGAATTCCAGATGCTCCTTGACTGTCAGCATGGGAAATAGCGCGCCGTCTTGCGGAACCAGGCCGATGCCCCGCGCGCCGGGTTTTAACGTCGCGACTTCGCGCTCGCCAACGATGATGCTGCCAGAAACCACTCGCTTCAAACCGCAAATCGCCTCTAGTAATGTCGTTTTTCCCGAACCCGTTTTGCCCATCAGCACGCCGTACTTGCCGCCGGCAATGCGTAGGTTGGCGTCTTGCACGGTGAACTCACCGTTGCGGACAACCAGGTTGCGCGTCTCGATCATGTCTGGTCAACTCCGAGCTACGCGTTCAGAGCCGGCCAACAGGCGAACCACCACCAGCACGATCAAAGCCACTACCACCATCAGCAGGGAAATACCGACCGCCCCCTCGATATTGCCAATACTCAACTCCAGATGCACGCTCACCGGCAACACTTCAGTTTTGGTGCGGGTGGAGCCGGCGAAAACGAGAATGGGGCCAAACTCGCCCAGCGAACGGGCCCAAGCCAGAGTGGCGGCGGTGAGCAAACCTCGCCAAGATTCCGGCAACACCACCAACCAAAACGCCTGGCTGCGGCTACAGCCCAACGTGAGTGCGACTTGCTCCCGCCGCGGCGAGATTTCATCGAATGTGGTTCTCAAGGTGCGCACCGCGAATGCACTGGCCACGGAAAATTGGGCGATAATCACGGCGGGAATATGCAGCGCGATGGGGAAGCGGTCGTCGAGATATCGCAGCGGCGTTTGTCGGAAGAGTATCAGGAGGCTCAAGCCGATCACTAACGGCGGCAGAAAAATGGGGATATCGAGAATGGCGTCGACCAAGGTCTTGCCGGGGAAGTTCGTTCGCGACATCAAATAGCCAACAGGCGTGGCCACCCACAACGACAACACCGTCGTGATACTGCATGAAATCAGGCTGAGCCAAATCGCGTACTTGATTTCCTCGGTCAGCAAGGAGGCCAACGCCTTGCGCCATTCGGCGGCCGCGAACGAAACATCGGCCGCCAACATGGCCGTGATCAGGAGCACATAAAACGCCGCGAGAATACCCAGCCCGGCAAAAAAAGGCAGGTCGGAAGGCGGCTCGCGCCACTTACTTGCGGCGCCTTGTTCGGTGTTCGGGGGAGACTCAGACGTCATCAGCGGGCGGGATCTCCGAGCCAATCGAAACCGAGTTTCTTGAATTTGGCCATCGATTCCGCCGAGCGAATGTTTTCCATCAGGCGGGAGGTTAGCTGTTTGAAATCGCTTTGTCCGGAAACGGCGATCGGCTGCGTGGCGCGCGCCGCGACGTCGTCGATCGAAAGCACCGTCAGTTTGTCTTTTTGCATCGTGGTGTTGGCCCGATAAACAATCGCCGCCTCCAAGCTGCCGATCACGACATGCTCCACCAAACGATCCGCCGTGGCGGGCGTATCCTTGACGTTCACAAACACCTGCTCCCACAGGCTGTTTTTCTCCAGCAGCCGTTTGGTGAGCGCGCCCAAGGCGCTCTTCTGGGGATGGCACACGCCGACCTTCAAGCCCGACTGCGCCAAATCCTTCATGGTTTTGATGCCGTGCTCGTTCTTTTTGGAGGTGATGATCACCATGTCGGTGGCCGATACATTCACCGGGTGGGGAAACTCTTCGGAAACCTGGGTCATGAAACTGGTGTCGCAGGAGAAGTAAAGATCGGGCACGGAGCCGGTGCGAATTTGGCCCACCAGAATGCCACAGCCATTGTAGGAATCGAGCACCGAAACGCCCTCTCGCTTCTCGAAATCGCGGATCGTTTGGTGGATCGCGGGCCGATTCAAGCCGCCGGCAAAGACCATGATTTCAGGTTTGTCGGCCCAGCGGTCGCCCTCGATCACTTCATAACCAAGTTTCTGGAACGACTTCAGGCCACGATCTCGGGCGGTCATGAAACGCAGGAAATGCAAGGCGCGGGTCGGTTGCTTGGAGTCGGATAAAACTCCCGCAGCAATTTGCTTGGGCGCGTCGTCGAACTCCGGCACACGCACCACCTCGACATTATCATACTGCTGGGCGGTGGCGTCCCAGACAATTCCGGCATCGGCGGCGTTCAGGCTCACATCATTCGCCACGCGGTTCACCGTATCGACCGAAACCAATTTCGCCTTCCAAGCCTTCGCCCAGCGCTCGTCGCCGATTGCTTTTTTGGCTGCGCGGGCAATTGCGGCAACGCCGGGGTCGGCCAACGAAACACGCACGCCCTGGCGCGAGAGGTCGTCAAACCCCTTGATTTTCTTGGGGTTTCCCTGGGCCACGAGAATCACGGCGCGCTGCGAGGCGATCGGAAAGACTTCATCAACCAACTGGTACTGTTTGCGAGCGTCGTCGAGGTAGGTCATCGAAGCGGCAAT
>JAJRWU010000101.1 GCA_024276655.1 Planctomycetota bacterium | reverse complement strand
TTGCCCATGCTAGATTCCCTCCTAAACATGCTAGATTCACCAACCAACCGAAAAAGCATAGCACAACGCGACAAATGCAGGAATCCAAATCCCATCTCCTCCCGAGGCGGCAAAGTGCGTTCCTGCACCCGCGGTAATGCTGTCGGGTTGATTGATCTTGACGGCCAAACTTTCTATTTGGTACTTACTCCGTCCGCTTGGTTGGCGCGGCCGATGGTCTAAAAAGGGGGCGTTGTGCGCGGTATCGTCGTTTGGGCGGCGGCGTTCGAGCTTGAGTTTTGATATTCAGAGACACACGGGCAATCAGACACACGGGCAATCAGACACACGGGCAATCAGACACACGGGCAATCAGACACACGGGCAATCAGACACACGGGCAATCGTAGATGGCAGCTTGGAACCCCAAGGAGAAGCTCAAGGCTCTTCGCCGGCGCATGGCCTGCGCCGCTGGGTTGGCGCCGGTGTTCGCACTGATCTATTACAGCGCATTCTGGCTGCGATTCGAAGGGCGACTTCCGCTGAGCGACCAAACCAACTTCGCCCACACGGTCGTTTGGGTCGTGCTCACGAAGCTCATGGTATTCGGCTGGTTCAGGATTTATCAGGGCTGGAATCGCTTTGTCACGTTTCATGATCTGGTGGTTTTGATTCAAGCCGCGACCGCCAGCGCGGTGACGTTCTCGGTGTTGGACTATTTGTTGTCGCCGGAGCTAACGGTGCCCCGCAGCGTATTTCTGATGGACTGGGGCGCCACGATTGTCGTGGTGGGAGGAATTCGCTCGGTTTTGCGCATGGTGCGAGAAGGTTGGGGCCAGGCGATTTCATCGGCCGATTCGATTCCCGTGTTCATCGTGGGGGCGAATGCATCGGGCGAAACGCTGCTACGCGCCATCCGGCACAACCATCGGTTGCACTACCATGTGGCGGGCTTTGTTTCAGACAACGCTTCGCAGGTCGGTTCGCTGATTGGCGGCGCACCAGTCGTCGGCCTGCTGGGCGATATCGTCGACCTCACGCAGCGCTACGGCGTGGAAGAAATTTTGATCACGTCGGGCGAATTGACGGGCCTTCAAGTTCGAGAGTTGGTTGCGTCGGCCCGCGTGCATTCCATTTCAGTCAAAGTCTTGCCGAGTTTTGAGCAGTTGCTCAAGGGCAGCCTCGATTTGCGTCCTCGCACCGTTTCGATTGAAGATTTGCTGCGTCGCGCCCCCGTACAGTTGCATCCTGAAAAACTTCGCTATTGGCTCGACGACCGCGTGCTGCTGGTCACCGGGAGTTCGGGCAGCATTGGCTCGGAAATATGCCGCCAACTGCTGCAATTTCGTCCTCGACGCCTAGTGTTGGTCGACCGCTCGGAAAACGGTCAGTTCTTTCTCGAACGCGAACTGCGCGCTCTGGCGCCGGAATGCCAGATCGACATCTTCGTGGCCGACGTGGGCGACGCGCTGCGCATGAGCGCCATTTTCAATCGCACGAGTCCCGATGTCGTGTTTCACGCGGCGGCCTACAAACATGTGCCCCTGATGGAGCAAAACCCCGGCGAAGGCGTGAAAAATATTTGCTTGGCCACGCGTTCCCTGGCCGACCTGGCCGACCAGCACAAAGTCGGCTCGTTCGTCATGATTTCGACCGACAAGGCGGTCAACCCAACCAGCATCATGGGCGCCTGCAAACGCGTGGCGGAGTTATACGTGCAGTCGTTGGCAAGCCGCTCGGACTGTCGTTTCACGACGGTGCGATTCGGCAACGTGCTCGATTCCGCCGGCAGCGTGGTTCCGGTGTTTCGCGAGCAAATTCAAAATGGTGGTCCCGTGACGGTCACCCATCCCGACATGACGCGCTATTTCATGACGATTCCCGAGGCCTCGCAACTCGTGATGCAAGCCGGCGCCATGGGCCAGGGCGGCGATATTTTCGTGCTCGACATGGGCGACCCCGTGCGGATCGTCGACCTCGCCAAAGACATGATCGAACTTTCCGATTTGCGAGTCGGGGACGACATCGCGATTGAATTCACCGGTATTCGTCCCGGTGAAAAGCTGTTTGAGGAGTTGCATATCGAGGGGGAAAAGCACTTGGCCACATCGCACCCCAAAATCATGGTGGCCGAATCCGACAAAACACCCTGGGACGAAATCCAGCAGGCGATGCGCAGTCTTCGACGTCTGGGAGAAGCCTCCAACGAACAGGTGGAGGAAGAGCTGAAGCGAATCGTTCCCCAATTTCGTCGATTTGCCCCTGCCGCCGACCGCCAGCGAACCGCCGCCTAGGCGAGCGGTGGAAAATAACTTACCCACACGTAGCGGGAGTCCGTGAGTTCTTTTGGGTTCCCGCCTACGCGGGAATGACCGTTTGCTGATCCACTCGCTTGCGCTTCGTGCTTGCATTGGGTGAATTCTCATCTGCCGCTCGCCCTAGCAAGGCGGCGATAACGCCCCCAACTCCCCGATAACGCAAAAGCCCAGCATTTCTGAAATGCCGGGCTTTTTTTGGGGTTCTGCGCAAAATATTCCGATTTTTGCGAAACCGATCGGTTCAAACAAGCGTATAATACATGTGTTTGAATCTCTCGGGTATTTTCTCTCAAAAAGGTCATTGGCGTGTCGGACGATACTCGTAGTCGGATACTGGCGGCGGCGGGCGCTATTTTTGCCGACTGCGGGTTCGAAGCGGCCACGGTCCGGGAAATTTGTCGCGCCGCCAAAGCGAACTTGGCGAGCGTCAACTACCACTTTGGTGATAAAGAGACGTTATACCTGTAAACGATCAAACTGGCCCACACGCTAAAAACGCAACAAACGCCGCTGCCTCCTTGGCCTCCCAACACGCCTCCCGAAGAAAAATTGCGTGTTTTCGTGAGAACGATGCTGCAACGGATGCTGGGCCAGCACGACCTCTGCTGGACGTCGCGACTGATGACGCGCGAAATGTTACAGCCGACCTTGGCCTCCAAGCCGCTGGTGGAGGAATTCATCCGACCCCAGTTCGATATGTTGCTCTCGATACTAGATGAAATGCTACCGCCGGCAACAGCGTTGCATCGCCGCCAGAAAATCGCCTTCAGCATCATTGGCCAATGTTTGCACTACCGAATATCGGGCGAGTTTGTCGCGATTCTCATTCCGGAAGAGGAGCGGCGGGCTGGATTCAGTATTGATGATCTTGAGGAACACATTGTTAATTTTTCATTGGCGGCGTTAACGGAGTTGGCCCGCGATCCCGCGCACAGTTGGAAATATGCTCCGCACGGTAAGGCTTGATATAATCACTTCATGTACCAGTGTAAATGTCGTGGTTTTAGCGGTTTGAGGTATAATACATTCATTATGAACCGATCTTCATTTCTCTTGCGAGAAGGTTTCCGAATTCTGGCGCCCTTGGCGATCATCGCCCTTGGCGTGGGCGGTCTTTGGGTGTTTGGGCAAAAGCCGGCTCCGCCGAAGCGAATACCCAGCGGCGACGCCGTGGCGTTGGTGGAAACGGTTGTCGCTGAAGCTCCCGATGGAGCGATGGTGATTGAGGTGGAGGGCGTCGCGACGCCCTTTAGGCGAGTCACGCTTTCGGCGGAAGTGGCGGGCCGCATCACGGAGAAAGATCCCCTCAGCCGAGCGGGAAACTATTTGCATGAAGGCGACTTCCTGCTCCAAATCGATGAGACCGACTACGTGCTCGAAAGCGAACGCCTGACTCGCCAATTGGAGGAAGCGCAAGAGGAGCTTGCCGCAGCCGATATTAATATCGCGAATACGGAATCTCTGATTGGATTGGCCATCGACGATCTCGCCTTGCGAAAAAAAGAATTGACCCGATTTCAAGATCTAGCGAAGCGCAACGCGATCAGTCAGCGCGAAGTCGATGAAGCCAGCCGCCTGGAATTGGCCTCCCAAGTTTCCCTGCAAACGCTGCGAAACGAGCTCGCTTCGCAGCGGCAACGCGTCAAGACCCTGACCTCCATCCAGGCGCGCGTTTTGGTGCAAAAAAGTCGCGCCGAGATTGATCGCGAACGCACGCGCATCAGTTCACCGCTGGCGGGAACCGTCATTTCAGATCTTGTCGAGGAGAACGATTACGTGAAAAAGGGCGATCCCTTGATCGTGATCAACGGCACCCGCCGGATGGAGGTCAAGTGTAATCTTCGCGTTGACGAACTGTATTGGATCTGGCTGCAGGCGGGCGTCTTCCAGCCAGACACCGCCCAGACTCCCGACATGCGATACAGCCTGCCGAAAACGCCCGTGCAAGTGGTGTACGAATTTGGCGGCATGAAACATGTGTGGGAAGGCGAACTCTGGCGATTCGAAGGCACCGGAGTGGATGCCGACACCCGCACCATACCTTGCCGGGTTCTCATTCCCGAACCGACGCACGTACGGCTGGCTGAGAACGCCCCGTCCTCCCGATTGTTGGCGTTGCCGCGCATGGTGAGCGGAATGTATGTCACGATTAAGATTCCGGTAAAATCGCCGATTCCTCTGTTGCAACTTCCCGCCAATGCGGTTCACCCTGGCGGCAGGGTGTGGGTGGCGAAAAAAGGGCGGTTGCAAATCAAAACGATCGAAATCGCGCGGTCGGACGACAATTCCATCTTTGTTCGCCGTCTGGACGGCGCGGGCGTCCAACCCGGCGACCACTTGGTCGTCTCGCCCCTGCCCAATGCGCACGACGGCATGCTGATCGAGGAGGCGGGCAAATGAGAAAGGCCGCCATTCGCTGGGCGATTTCCAAAACGCCCGCCATGAACATTTTACTGGTCAGCGTTCTCGTGGTGGGCGCGGTTGCCGGCGTCATGCTCCGCCGGGAGGAGTTCCCCCGATTCGAACTGGAAATGATTCTCATCACGGTGCCGTATTCCGGCGCGAGTCCTGATGAAGTCGAGACCGGCATTTGCCAAAAGATCGAGGAAGCGGTGCGCTCGATCGACGGCCTCAAGAAGGTCACCTCCATCGCCGCGGAAGGCGTCGGCAGCGTGGTGCTCGAACTGAAGTCGGATGTGCCCGACGTGCAAAAAGTGTTGGGGCAGGTCGAATCGGAGGTCGACCGCATTCCCAGTTTCCCCGATCTGGCCGAGGAGCCCAACATCGAACAGATCACGTTCCGCATACCCGCGATTAAAATCGGGGTCGTGACCGATCCCAACGATTCCCCCACTGCCGAATTAGAATTGCGCGAGGTCGTGGAGGCTGTGCGCGACGACCTACTGATGCTGCCCCAGGTTACGGCGGCCTCGATTGTGGGCGAGCGAGATTACCAAATTGATGTCGAAATTTCCGAAACCACTCTGCGCAAGTACGGACTGTCGCTGCAAGATGTCGCGCGGAGAATCCGTCGTGAGAACCTGGAACTGCCGGGTGGGAAAATATCCAGCGATTCAGAAGTATTTCTGGTTCGCGGGAAAGACAAGCGGCTGCGGGGCGAGGAGATTGCAAAAATCCCCTTGGTGTCGAACTCCGCTTCGGTCGTCTTGACGGTGGGCGATTTGGGCGTCGTGCGGGATGGTTTTGTCGACACCACCTCGATCAGCACTATTAACGGCCGCCCTGGAATCGCGATCGCGATCGACGCCGCCGCTCGCGAAGATCTGCTCGGCATGACCGCCGCCATCAAGAAATACGCGGCGGAAAAGCAACTGCCGCCCGGTTATTCCTTCGCCATCTGGGACGACCATTCGGTGAACGTCAACGACCGGCTCAACCTGTTGAAGAAAAACGGGCTGCAAGGCTTGGTGCTGGTGTTTATTGTGTTGGCGTTATTCCTCAACTTGCGGCTTTCCTTTTGGGTGGCGTTGGGGATTCCCGTTTCCATACTGGGCGCCTGCGCTGTGCTCTGGCAATTCGACCAGACCATGAACATGCTCTCGATGTTTGCTTTTCTGATCGCGCTGGGAATTGTGGTCGACGACGCCATCGTGATCGGCGAAAACATCTACGCGCACCGCGAGCTAGGCAAGGATTTCGTGCAGGCGGCGGTCGATGGAACGGTGGAAGTCATGCCGTCGGTGGTGACGTCGGTCACGACCACCATCATCGCCTTCGTGCCGATGTTCTTTGTCACGGGCGTTCTGGGCAAGTTTTTCGCCGTGCTGCCCTTAGCCGTTATCGCGATGTTGGTCATCTCCCTTTTCGAGAGCCTGTTTATTTTGCCTTGCCACTTGGCGCATGACCACTCGTCGCCTGACTCTTCGGCGCTTGGCTTCACCACGTTCACCGCCTGGGCCCGCAATTGGCGAGATCGTCAACACGCGCCGGCGCTTCGATTTCTCTGCGCGCCGCCGCTTATTTTGTTTTCGTTCACGGCTGATTTTTTCTGGTATCCGTTTCATCGCATGGCCCAAGGCGTGGCCTGGGTAAACGCACGCTTCGGCCGCCTGCTCGACCGATTTATCAGCCAGCAATACCTGCCACTATTAAAGAATTGCCTGCGACGGCCCGCGTTGACCATTAGCACCAGCCTGACGCTGCTGCTGCTTTCCGTCTGCCTGTTCACCAACGGAACGGTTCCCTGGGTGTTTTTTCCCAAGCTCGATGCGCCTCAGATTAAGGCCGTCGTGATTTTCCCAGACGGAACGCCCAGCCATATTACCGACGCCGCCACGAAAAAGATCGAGCAAACCATTTTGGCCATCGCCAAGGGCTCCGAGGAAAATGGCCAGCCCTTGGTGCAACTGACACACCGGCTGGTGGGCGCCATTGGCGGAGATCAGCCAGGCGGGCCCGAAGGCTTGATCGAAGGTTCGCATGTTGGAATCGTGAACGTGGAGCTGGTCGACAACACGCGGCGGTCACTCACCAGCCAACAGGTATTGGACCAGTGGCGGGCTGAAGTGGGGCGCATTCCCGGCGTGGAAAGCGTGACCTTCGAAACCGTTTCGATGGGGCCCGGCGGTAAGTCGATCGAATTCAAGTTGCTTGCGCCTGTCGAGGAGATGGAGTCGCTGGAAGCGGCGGTGGAAGCTTGCAAACGAGAGCTTGCCGCGAACCCCGGCGTGTTCGACATCGACGACGATTCGCGTCCTGGGAAATGGGAGTTACAACTGCATTTGAAGGAGAACGCGAAGGCGCTCGGCGTTTCGCTGAACACAATCGCGGAGGCCGTGCGGTCGGCGTACTACGGTGAAGAAGTGATGCGATTGCAACGCGGGCGGCATGAAGTGAAGCTGATGGTTCGCTACCCCGAACACGAACGCCGTTCGCTGGCCAACCTGTACGAACTGCGTGTCGACACCGAAGCCGGCGCCAAACCGCCGATCACCGAATTGGCCGATATCGAGGTGGCGCGAGGCTACTCCGAAATCAACCGCCGCGATCAATTGCGGTCGATCACGATCACGGCCGATGTCGATGAAGCAACCGCCAATTCCAAGGAAATTGTCAATAGCCTCAAGGCCCGCTTCATTCCGGACCTGCTTCAAAAGCACCCTGGCGTAAACATACTTTGGGAAGGAAAGCAGGAGCAAGATTCGGAGTCGATCAACAGTTTGTTCGTCGGTTTTAGTATTGCACTTCTGGCGATGTACGTGCTCCTGACCTTCGAATTCAACTCGTACGTGCAGCCGGCGATCATCATGGCCGTGATTCCCTTCGGCGCCATCGGCGCGCTCTGGGGCCACGCCTTCATGGGCATTCCGCTGACGCTCTTTAGCGTGCTCGGTTTGGTGGCGCTGACCGGAGTGGTGGTCAACGATTCGATCGTGCTGGTCGATTTCGTCAATTCCCGGCTGCGGGTCGGCGCCTCCTTGCACGACGCATTAATGGAGAGCGGGCAACGTCGTTTTCGACCGGTGCTGCTCACTTCGCTGACCACCATCGCCGGCCTCTTTCCGATTTTGACCGAAACCTCCATGCAGGCCCAAATGCTGATCCCCATGGCCACCAGCCTGTGTTTCGGCCTGCTGCTCAGCACCGTGCTGGTGCTCATTCTCGTGCCGACTTTTTACTCCATCTATGGACGTTTCCAGCGACAAGGCGAACCGGCGCCGCAAGCCGCGCCGGCGGCGGGGCATGACGATTTCCGGCATGACGATTCTGGCAACAGCAACGAAATTGGCAACGGCGGTGAAAATGGCGTTGGCGGCGAAAACGGCGACGGCAAGCCAGACGCAGAACCCGCCGCCCGCCCCGGAATATCATCTCCCTCCCTGTAGCGCCATGCTTGGAGATCGTTCACTGTGGCGCAGGAATTTGCGCTAACATCCAGCCGTCGGCGAATGCCCCAAAAACGGCTGCGACGAAACGAAACGCAGGTCGCAAAGAGGCGCGGCCGCGGAGAAGAATATAGAGAAGAAATGACGAAAGGAAGAAAAAAAACAAGATAACCCGAGCTTGCCGTAACGAGACGCCGTACGCTGGCCTTCCCAGGCCGTCGCGTTAGGAGCGTTCGAACATGGAGCGAAAGGCGACAGCAAGATAAAAGAGGTATCCGGTTCACTCGGGTTGCCATCATGCACAGCATGTATCTGTCATTGTCGCGAAATCTGTTCCGCAAGCTGCTACAGGCGTCCGAACGGTCATGCCCCCGGTCGCCTGGGTCCAGCCGCAAAAACCATGGCGAATTTCGCGGTCCTACGCTCCGAAATGGAGTGAACCGGATACCTCTTATGTTTTTTCGAATAGCCTATTGACACAAATGTAAGACCATCGCTCTGTCAAGCCGGAGCGGAGGTTTTATAGGCGACGCTCCGCCCCGCTCTCAACAACGCACGTCGTCGATGAGAATCGAACGGCGGCAGCCATCTGCCGTTCGCCTTAAAATCGGTGAGGAACCAATAAATCAAGGCGCCGAGCGCGTTGATCGGTTACCATGCGGTCCTCTTCTGGTTCTTGGTCTCGCGTGGAGTATTTCCGAATGCCGTCCGACTCGAATCGTAATTTGCTGTTTGGCATTCTGGCGTTGCAAATGGACTTCATTAGCCGTGAGCAACTTGTGGCTGCAACGAGTACATGGCTGCTGAAAAAGACGCGTCCAATCGAGGAGATTTTGCAAGAGCAACAGGCGCTGCGTGAAGAAGACCAGCAACTGCTTGCCCCGTTGGTGGCGCGGCACATTGAAAACCATGACGCTGATGTTGAAAAAAGCTTGGCCGCGCTCAGCTCCATTAGTTCATTGCGAGAAGATTTGCAGGCCCTGAACGATCCACGACTCGCGGCAACGCTCTCGGTGGTCGGTCGCGATCATGAAGATGCCTTGGCGACGCTTCCGCCCGGTAGCCAGCAGCATGTGCCTTTCGATGTGCGCACTTCGGGCGGCTCGCGGTTTCGCGTTCTCCGGCCGCATGCCAAGGGCGGCTTGGGGAAAGTTTCGGTGGCCGAAGATATCGAATTGGCGCGCGAGGTGGCGTTCAAGGAGATTCAAACGCGGTTCGCCGATGATCCTAACAGCCGTGCGCGGTTCGTGTTGGAGGCCGAAGTGACCGGCGGCTTGGAGCACCCTGGCATTGTGCCGGTCTACGGCTTAGGGCAATACGAGAACGGTCGGCCTTATTACGCGATGCGATTCATTCGGGGCGATAGCTTGCAAGAAGCGGTCGAGCAGTTTCACAATACCACCGCCGACGACTCCGAGCGAACGCTCGAACTCCGCAAGCTGCTGGGCCGGTTTGTCGATGTTTGCAACGCCATCGAATATGCGCATTCTCGCGGTGTGCTGCATCGCGATTTGAAGCCGGGCAATATCATGCTGGGCAAATACGGCGAGACGCTGGTCGTCGATTGGGGCTTGGCCAAAGCGGCCGGGCGCGATGATGTAAGCAGAGTCGAAGATGAAACGACGCTCACGCCTCGCAGCCGCTACGAGGCAACGCAAATGGGCAGCGCCCTCGGCACGCCGGCCTACATGCCGCCCGAGCAGGCGGCCGGCAATCTCGATGAACTTGGCCCCGCCAGCGATGTCTACAGTTTGGGTGCAACGTTGTACCATGTCTTAACCGGCCAGAAGCCGATTGCCGGTAAAAGTCTAGACGAGATCCTCACGAAGGTCCAAACGGGCGATTTTCCCGCGCCGCGTGCGATCAAGCACGACATTCCGAAACCGTTGGAGGCAATCTGCTTGCGAGCCATGGCGTTGCGGCCCCAAGAGCGTTACGCCTCGCCGCAGCAGTTGGCCGACGATATCGAACGCTTTCTGGCCGATGAATCGGTCTCAGCTCATACCGAGTCGCTATCGGTTCGCGCACGCCGTTGGATGCGAAAACATCCCACGAGCGTCGCGGCGCTGGCGGCCACGGTTTTGGTCGGCCTGACCAGCACGGCGGTCATCGCCACGGTGGTCTCGGCAAAGAACGAGCAGTTGGCAGAGGCGAATCAAGAGTTGGACGTCTCCAATCGTCAGCTCGGGCGGGTGGACGCCGATCTACAAAAAAGCAACACTGCGGAGCGCCAAGCCAAGGAAGAGGCGGTTGCCAGTCAGGAAGAGTCGGAGGCGGTGCTGTCGTTCTTTCAAGATAAGGTGCTGGCCGCCGCTCGGCCGAAGGGGCAAAAGGGCGGCTTGGGTATCGACGCCACCATTCGCGAGGCAGTCGATGCGGCGGAACCGCTGGTCGCCAAGTCGTTCGCAGACCAGCCGCTGGTAGAGGCTTCGATCCGAAGCACTCTGGGGATGACCTACCTTTACCTGGGTGAGGCGCCGCTGGCGGTCCTTCAACATCAGCGTGCTCGCGCGCTTCGCAAATCCGAGTTGGGCCCGGAACACCCCGCCGTGCTCATGTCGATGAGCTACTTGGCCGGGGCCTATCAGAACGCGGGGCGGCTGGAAGAAGCCATTTCGCTGCATAAAGAAACGCTCACACTGCGGAAGGCCAAGCTGGGCCTGGAACATCCTGGCACGCTCGTGTCGATGGGCAACTTGGCTGCGGCCTACTATAGCGCCGGTCGGCTGAAAGAAGCCCTGCCGCTGTACGAAGGGACGCTCAAGCTGCAGAAGGCCACGCTGGGCTCGGAACATCCCCACACGCTCACGGCGATGAACAACTTGGCGATGGCCTATCAGAACACCGGGCGGCTGAAAGAAGCCCTTGCGCTGCATGAAGAGACGCTCAAACTGGTGAAATCCAAGTTGGGCCCGGAACATCCTGACACGCTCGTGTCGATGAGCAACTTGGCTGCGGCCTACTATAACGCCGGTCGGCTGAAAGAAGCCCTGCCGCTGCTGGAAGAGGTGCTCAAATTGCAGAAGGCCACGCTGGGTTCGGAGCATCCCGACACGCTCACGGCGATGAACAACTTGGCGATGGCCTATAAGAACGCCAAGCGTTTGAAAGAAGCCATTCCGCTGTATGATGAGACGCTCAAACTGCAGAAGGCCAAGCTGGGTCCGAAACATCCCGCCACGCTGAATTCGATGAACAACTTGGCTGCGGCCTATCAGCGCGCCGGGCAGTTGGAAGAAGCCATTCCCCTGCATGAAGAGGCGCTCAAACTGCGGAAGGCCAAGTTGGGCCCGGAACATCCCGCCACGCTGAATTCGATGAACAACTTGGCTACGGCCTACTGGATGGCCGGGCGTCTGGAAGAAGCCTTGCCGCTGCTGGAAGAAACACTCAAACTGCAGAAGGCCACGCTGGGCCTGAAGCATCCTGGCACGCTCATGTCGATGAGCAACTTGGCCTTCGCCTACCAGCGCGCTGGGCGTCTGGAAGAAGCCATTCTGCGGTATGAAAAAACGCTCAAGCTGCGGACGGCCACGCTGGGCCTAGAACATCCCGATACGATCACGTCGATGGAGTATCTCACACAAGCGTATTTGGAGAACGAACAACCCAAGAAGGCGATTTCTTTGTTCACGCAATACATCGCGGGCCAAAGGCAAAGAGCGAAGGAAAATGATCCTCGCTTTGCGAGTACGCTGGCCGACGTTTCTGATTTGCTGCTTCAGAACCAGCAGCACGCGGCCGCCGAAACGTACCTGCGAGAATGCTTGGCGATTCGCGAGAAAACGATCGCTGAGCACTGGCTCACGTTCGACACAAAGTCGCAGCTCGGCGGCGCCGTGCTTGGTCGGGCAAAGGCGCTATTGCCGACCGATAAGGAAGCTGCACGGAAAAAGTTCACGGAGGCGGCGGCGCTCTTGGCGGAAGGCTTTGAGGGAATGAAAGCTCGTGAGAGCAAGATTCCCGCTGCTGCAAAAGTGCGGGTTGTCGAAGCATTGGAGCGGCTGGTCGATCTCTACACCGCTTGGGAAAATCCGGACGCAGCGGCCGAGTGGCAAACACAACTCGACGCCGCCAAGCCGGCGGCGGGGAAACAATCCCAAGAGTAACGGAGCCCCGTTTTCCAACGCAGGCTTATTCCAACGAGACGTGAATGTCTTTCGCGCCTTCGGTCAACTGTAAGACCTCCGCTGGCTGGTGTTTTACCCATGAGACTTATGGCTATTTATAGTATGCCACTGGTTGTACCAATGCGGTTTCCGTTTGATGTCGAGTCCACGATTTGCACTCCTGATGAGAGCAATCTAAATCCGGCAGACCTGCATAGCCAACAGCTTCACCAAAAGAGAATCGGGCATGACGTCGAACCGTCCAAACCACCACTCCGGACTTGCCAACGGTTTGTGTATCGATTTAACAGACTTTTATTTAATCACTCCACTGATGCTGCAAAATGCACCGTTAAAACCAGTGGCGCCCGAAAAACAGCGCATCCCACCCGGCCCGGGAAACGCTGGTCGTTTCCGGTTGTCAAGTTCTCCACAACACTATTCCGCGGCGGTTGGGGAGATTAACATAGTGGAAGTAGGAAGTAGTGAAAAACCGCGAAGGAAAACGGGCGTAAACGCCGGTGCATGCGTCGTCTTGTCGTTGATGCGTAAATGCACGACGACAACGTCCGTTGGCCTGCCCAGGCCATCGATTTGCGATCGGAACGCTCCTGCTTCGACGGCCTGCGAAGGCCATCGTACAACTTATGTGTAAACAACAACGCGTCGCCTGGTGCGGTGCGAACATCCGCCATTGTGGCGCCCTCCCCATCGCCTGGACGCATTGCCATGCTCTCCCTCCCGCGGCTGACCGGCCTTTTTTTTCTGCTTCTGGCGCCCGGCTTCGTTTCCGCCGACGACAAAATTCCGGCCGACGACAAAATTCCGGCTGAAAAAATCCCGGCCGCCGATGGGCCCATTCGATTCAATCGCGATATTCGCCCTATTCTGAGCGAACACTGTTTCACCTGCCATGGGCCTGACGCCAAACAGCGCGAAGCCGATCTACGGCTAGACCTTCGTTCGTCGGCCTTGGAGTCGTCGATCATTCCGGGCGACGTGGAGGGGAGCGAATTTTTCCAGCGAATTATTTCCGACGATCCCGACGTTCGCATGCCACCCGAAGAGTCGTCGAAACATCCGCTGAGCAAGCAACAAATTTCGCTTCTGCGGCGTTGGATCACAACCGGCGTTGAGTACGAATCGCACTGGGCGTTTGTGGCGCCCAAGCGGCCCGCTTTGCCGGAAGTGAAGAACGCCGCTTGGCCGAAAAACGCGATCGATCGTTTTGTCTTGGCGAAGTTGGAACAACAGGGCATCGCCCCCAGTGCTCGCGCCGACCGGGCCACGCTCATTCGCCGCCTCACCCTCGATCTAACCGGCCTTCCGCCCGCGCCCGAAGAAGTTGTGGCGTTCCTGGAAGACGCCTCCCCCGGCGCTTACGAGAATGTGGTCGATCGGCTACTCCGTTCCAACAGGTATGGCGAACACTTAGCTCGCTTCTGGCTCGACGCCGCGCGTTACGCCGACACCAACGGCTATCAATACGACCTCGAACGCGAGCAATGGGTTTGGCGAGATTGGGTGATTCACGCCTTCAATGCAAACATGCCGTTCGATCAATTCACCGTCGAACAATTGGCGGGCGATTTGTTGCCCCACGCCACCGACCAGCAACGTTTGGCGACGGCCTTTCATCGCAACCATCCGATCACGATCGAAGGCGGCGTGATCGATTAGGAATATCGCACCGAATACGTGATCGACCGCGTCGTGACCACATCAACGGTTTGGCTCGGTATGACATTCGTCTGCGGCCGTTGTCATGATCATAAGTATGATCCACTCTCGCAGAATGAGTTCTACCAGTTTTTCGCCTTTTTCAATCAGACGCCCGACAAAGGATTTCAAGGCTTCGCTCCCAAACTCAAAATCGCCTCGCCGCTTGAGGAAGATCGCCTGGGCGCGCTCGACGCGCGAATTGCCGCCGCCAAACGTCAACGCGAACCACTTCTGGCGAAACTCCAAACGTCTTTGGCCGAGTGGGAAGCCCGGTTTCAATCTGAACGCCAAAACGATTGGACGGTTGCCACGCCCAGCAAGATGACCTCAACCGGCGGCGCCGATCTTCAAATTCAAGACGACCACAGCATTCTCGCCGGAGGCAAGAACCCCACGACCGATACCTATGAGTTGGTGTTTTCGCTGGAGTCGGCCAACATCGGCGCGATTCGGCTGGAGGCGCTGGCCGATGCGTCGTTGGTCAACGGCAGCACGGGCCGTGGAACCAACGGCAATTTCGTGTTGAGCGAATTTGAGGCGGCGGTCGCTTCGGCGAAGCAGCCAGACGCATTCAAACCGATGAAAATCGCCACGGCCGAAGCGGACTACTCACAAAAGAACTACCCGATCGCAGCCGCCATTGATGGCCAAGCGGGTCGCGCCGGGTGGGCGGTCGATGGCAATACGAAATCCGACAGCCGACAGGCGGTGTTTCATTTGGCGAAGCCGATCCACCGAAAATCGGCCACGCGCGTGCGCATCAAAATGCGGCACCAATACGGTTTGAATCATCAGATCGGACGTTTCCGTTTCTCCTTCGGTCCGCCCAACGCGGCGCCCATGGAAATACTGGCCATTGCCGATACGCCGGCCGACAAACGAACCGCCCCGCAAAAGGAGCGGTTTGGGGAATATCTGGCCGCCAGATTTGGAACGCCCGAACTCCAGCAGGCCATGCGCACCACCAACCGTCTGCAAGAGCAGCGGCGAGTATTATTAGACGACATTCCCGCCACCATGGTGCTCACTGAACAATCCACTCCGCGTAAATCGTACGTGTTGTTGCGCGGCGAGTACGATAAAAAGCGCGAAGAGGTGTCGCCCGGTACGCCAGCGGCGCTGCCCCCCATGCCGGCGGGCGCACCGCGCAATCGGCTGGGATTGGCCCAGTGGCTGGTGGCGCCGAACCATCCTCTGACTTCGCGCGTTACCGTAAATCGATTTTGGCAACGGCTGTTTGGCGTCGGGCTGGTAAAAACCACCGAAGACTTCGGCTCGCAAGGCGCGCCGCCCAGTCATCCCGACCTGCTCGATTGGCTGGCGGTCGAATTCATTGAGTCGGGTTGGAATGTGAAGGCGCTGCAAAAGCTGATCGTTATGTCGGCCGCGTACCAGCAGTCGTCGTCTGTTACGCAAGAGTCGTTTGCGAATGATCCTGAAAACCGCCTGCTAGCCAGAGGCCCTGGCGGCCGTTTGGATGCCGAACAAATTCGCGACAGCGCCCTGCTGGCCGGCGGGTTGCTCCAAGAGCAATTGGGCGGACCGAGCGTGTTCCCGTACCATCCCCAAGGGCTCTGGCAGGAGATCAACAATCGCCCCGGCCTCTCGCGGGTTTATAAGCAAGACACCGGCGCCGGTTTGTACCGCAGAAGTTTGTACACGTTTTGGAAACGCACCGTCCCGCCGCCTTCCATGGCGACCTTCGACGCCCCAGAGCGAGAATTCTGCGTCGTGCGCCGCTCTCGCACCAACACGCCTCTGCAAGCCTTGGTGCTCTTGCACGACCCTCAGTTCGTCGAAGCAGCGCGAGGACTGGCGGCGAGAATGATACAAGAAGGCGGCGATTCTCTCGCGGGCCGTATCGATCAAGGTTTTCTGATTTGCCTCGGCCGCCGCCCGACGAACGACGAACGAGACGTTCTCATTAAAATGTATCACGCTCGCCTGCAACGCTATCGGGCCGACCCGGCCAGCGCCAAACAGTTGCTCTCGGTGGGCGATTCGCCGCAAGACTCCACGATCGACCCAACCGAACACGCGGCCTTCACAACGCTGGCCCGCATTCTATTGAACTTGAGCGAGTTTATTACCAAAGGCTGATTTCCATGGACCCTCACTCCGTATCAACTCCTGAATCAACGCTGGCCGAAACGCGGCGTCATTTTTTCCAGCGCGGCGCGGTCGGTTTGGGCGCCGCCGCCTTGGCGTCGCTTTTGCATCCCGCTCTCGGGCGTCGGGCGGCATTCGGCCAAGAACCGGAGGGCGGCCGGCAGCCGACGTTGGCGGAGAATAATGGTCCTGGTTATGGTCCTGGGCGGCCGGGTCCGAGTCACTTTCCGGCCCGCGCCAAGCGGGTGATTTATCTCTGCCAATCGGGCGCGCCTTCGCAGGTCGATACGTTCGATTACAAACCGACGCTGGAAAAGTTGGACGGCCAGGAACTGCCCGATTCCATCCGTCAGGGCCAACGTCTGACCGGCATGACGTCGGGCCAGAAATCGTTCATTGCGGCGAAGTCGTTTTCACCTTTCCGGCAACACGGCCAGTCGGGGCAATGGATCAGCGACCTACTGCCGCACCACGCCAACATTGCCGACGACCTCTGCATCATTCGCACGATGCACACCGAAGCCATCAACCACGATCCCGCCATTACGTTTTTTCAAACCGGCCACCAGCAGCCGGGGCGGCCCAGTTTGGGCGCCTGGGCGAGTTACGGACTGGGCAGCGTGAGCGATAACATGCCGGCGTTCGTGGTGCTGCTCGACAAGAACTCCGATGTGCAAGCCCAGCCGCTGTATTCGCGGCTGTGGGGCAGCGCGTTTTTGCCTTCGGCGCATCAGGGCGTGAAACTGCGTTCGTCGGGCGACCCCGTTCTGTATTTGCAAGATCCCAGCGGCGCCGACCTGCCCGACAAACGTGCTTTGCTCGATGGCTTGGCGAAGCTCAATCGGCTGCGGCGCGACGACGTCGGCGATCCGGAAATCACGACCCGCATCGCGGCCTATGAAATGGCGTTTCGCATGCAAACATCGGTTCCGGCGCTCACCGATACGTCGGATGAACCTCAGAGCACGTTTGAATTATACGGCGACGACGCACGCATTCCCGGCACGCACGCCGCCAACTGCCTGCTGGCGCGGCGGCTGGCGGAGCGCGATGTGCGTTTCATCCAAATTTACCATCGCGGTTGGGATCATCACGGACGCCTGCCGCAGCGGCATCCGCTGATCGCCAAGGAGGTCGACCAAGGCTCCGCGGCCTTGGTGCAAGATCTCAAACAGCGGGGCTTGCTCGACGACACGCTTGTTGTCTGGGGCGGCGAATTCGGCCGCACCGTTTACAAACAGGGCGGCGGCGACAAATACGGCCGAGACCATCATCCTCGGTGTTTTTGCATGTGGCTGGCGGGCGGCGGCGTCAAACCGGGCGAGAGTTACGGCCAAACCGACGACTGGTGTTACAACATCGCGGAAAACGGCGTACATGTTCATGATCTGAACGCGACCATTCTGCACCTGATGGGCATGAACCACGAACACCTGACCTACAAATTCCAAGGCCGCAATTATCGTCTGACCGATATCCAGGGCCGCGTCGTTCAAGGCCTGCTCGCCTGAACGAACGGCTTCTGGAAAAACGTCCCTACAAGCCGCCGCGCCTGTTGTGCCTCGAATCGGCTGCGTGTGGTATGTTGCAGTAATGAATGCATTCGACCCCGATTCCCAATCGCCACCGCCGCCAAACTCCGCCCTTGAACCGGTCGACGCGCCGCCGCGCGCACTTGAGAGCCAACTGGCTGATAACCCCATCTTGGCCAAACATGCCGATACTTTCGAACCCAGCCAAACCTCGCCAGCCGCCAAACGTCCGGCCAATGGCAGGCTCGTGCGGACGCCGGCGGTGCTTTTCGTGATCACGTGTTTATCGGTGTTTTGGGCGGGCGCCACGCAATGGTCGCCGGGGCAGTTCGTGGTGGATCTGCTATTGAACGGCGACGCCATGTCGTCGCGCCGCACGCTGTACGCCCATTGGGACGACGGCCTGATCTACATGGCGTGCCTGATCGGCATTTTGCTGACGCACGAAATGGGGCATTTCATCGCCACGCTGCGGCACCGTGTTCCGGCCAGCCTGCCCTTTTTTCTGCCGATTCCGGTAACGGCCATCGGCACGCTGGGGGCGGTCATCAGCATGGACGGCAAACAGGCCAACCGCAAGGAAATGTATGATATCGGCATCGCGGGCCCGCTGGCCGGTTTAGTGATCGCGATTCCAGTCATGTGGATCGGCGTTTTGAAGCTGGATTTAACCCAACCCGCTTACGGCGGCATGGCATTCGATTGCCCGCTTCTGGCCCAAGCCATGTTGAATTGGGTGCAGCCTCCAGGCTGGGCGCCGGGAAAACTTATCTGGCTGAGCCAACTCAATCCTTACTTCATGGCGGGTTGGGTGGGCCTCCTGATTACCGGCTTGAACATGCTGCCGATCAGCCAATTGGATGGCGGCCACGTCATCTACACGCTGTTTGGCAAAGCGGCCCACTGGGTGGCGCGGGCCTTTCTTTTCATCGCGATCGGATACATCGTGTTCGCCGAAGTCTACATGTGGACGCTCATGGTGATGATCGTGATGTTCATCGGCGCCGACCATCCCCCCACGCGCGACGACACAGCGCCGCTAGGACGCTTTCGCATCATTCTCGGCTATGCTTCGCTGGCGATCCCCTTTCTCTGCTTCCCGCCGCAGGGGATTCACGTATTTTCCGGGTAATCGCGGCTTACTTCTTTTTCTTCTTCGCTCTCTTGGCGGGTTTGGCGGCGGAAGCTTTCGTTGTGGTTTTCTTCTTCGGCTTGGCGCCGAAGGCGGCGTCCCAGTTGTCGGAATACTTTTTCGTGGAGCCAATTCGTATAATCGACACGGTCTAACACACCTATTCTTGGAGGAGCAAAACAGATTCTTCTCACACCCGACGTCGAGCAGAGCAAACACGATTGTTACCGGACGCCGGCGGCATCGTCAACCGGTCGGGCGAAAGCCGGCGTTCACCTTTCGTCAACCGTTGCGCGAACTGTTGGAGTTCAGCCTTTAGGCTGGTTTGTCGTCCGGCAATCCACGAAAAAGCCCGGCATTTCCAAAATGCCGGGCTTTTTCATTGGGGTTCCGCTTCAAAATCGGCGGCGCATGCGTTCGCGCGAAGAACGCCGGCTACTTCTTTTTTTCCCTGGGCAACCGGTCCCACAGAGCCTCTGCCGCAACGCGAATTCTCGAGTCTCCACGCTGCGCCTCAGAGAGCACGTCGCGGATGGCCGCCAGGGCGGGCGGCGCCAGTTTGCCGTAAAATTCGATAATCTGAGTGTCGACGGCGCTTCCTACGCGCGGTTGCGAGTCAATGGCGGCCTTAACGGCTTTCATGGCGTTAAAACGGACATATTTATTTTCATCGTTCAGCAGCGGCAGAATGGCCGGCAGCGCTTCGGCCGCCAAAGACGGTAAATTTATGAACGCCCATAAGGCGTTGCTCTTGGCCGGTTCCTTCTGCTTGAGCAGTTCGATGAGCGCGGGTGTTGCCAACTCTCCTTTTGGGCTTAATAGGCTAAGAGCGTAGCCAATGCTCCCCGCTGTGTTGGAGTCGGCCGTTTTCAACGCTTCGACCAATTCAGGGAAGTACTCGCCCCGTGGTGAAATAAGGCGGATGCCGCTCATTTCTCTCATGCCAGCCGCTCCTCTCATGCCGCCGGCCATTCCTCCCATGCCGCCGCTCATTCCTCCCATGCCGGCCGCACTTCTCATGCCGCCGGCCATTCCTCTCATGCCGCCAGCCGCTCCTCTCATGCCGGACATTCCTCCAGAACCGCCAGCATTGCCGGCATAGCGACGAGGGCCGATAAAATTGGCGTCGCCGGCGCCGAAGCCGCCATCGCCACGATTGGCCAAAGCCGCCAGCGCGCCGGCCGCCCCGCGAACGACTTCCGCTTGTTTGCTGAGCACAAGTTGACGGAGCGTTTTCTGGAGTTCGGCAGGTCTAGGATTTATGAACTGCACCGCGTTAATCGCCATCGCTGCGATTTGAGGATCTTTCCCGCGCATCAACGTGAGTAATAAGGGGAGCGACGATTTTACAAACTCTCGATTCTTAAATACGACCTGCAAGGCGAACGTCACCTCCTTGCGGTCTTCCGATTGCAACGCTTGGGTGATCAACGGCGTCCAATACTTACGCTCAATCTTGTTAAAGGCGTTGATGGCGGTCGATTTCAGTTTGCCTTCCGGCGTGGACCCAATGATGACACGCGTATCGTACTGTCGGATCACATTAAAAATCGCGCGCGCGGCCTCCTCGCCATAACCGTTTTTCGCAAATGCCGTAAAAGCTTCAATGGCGATGACGCGGCGAGCGGGATTCAGTTCGGTTTCCCATTCGCTGTTCCAGACGGCAAAGGATTTACCGTCATATCGCAAACGCTCCTTGGCCGAACCGACCGTTTCGCCGCCGTTTCCAATTCCTCCACCGACGATTCCCAAACGAGCCGCATCGGCTGCGCCGCCGCCGAATTCAAGCCCCAACGCGTCGTTTTCCTTCACGGGCGCCGTTTCTTCGGCGGGCTTCTTTTCCGCCTTGGCGGCTGGTTCATCGCCTCTCCCAGCCTCCGCCAAGGCAACGTTTTCCTCGCGCCCGGTCAGCGGTCCCCACGCGCCGGCCACGAACAACGCCGCCGCGAACAAAAACATCAAGGAAAAACCCCAACGACGAGACGCCAGCATGTCAAACATAGGCGGCTTCATGTTCTGCTCCTTGTGAAGAATACGTCGGATACGCGTAACGAGGTGATTTTGAGCCATGCCCGAAGCCGTATGGGCTTGCCAAACGCTTGGCGCCGCGTTGGCGGCTTGCGGCTGGGTGAGCCCGGCAATGAAGGCCAGTGTTTCGGCGTAGAAGCGGGCGTTGCGCGTTTGCCGAACGACTGCTTCATCGCAGCAATGCTCGCGCTCCAGGCGAATCCAACCAGACACCCACCAAATGCCCGGCTGGAAAAACAGCACCGCTTCGGCGATGCGTTGCAACAGGCTGATCAGGTTATCGCGACGGCGAATGTGGGCCAGTTCATGCAGCAGCACGACTTCCATTTGTTCGGCTGTCCAACCGGCCAACGCCGCCGGCGGCAATAGAATGATCGGCCGCAGAATGCCGATCAGAATCGGCCGCGCGATCTATTCACACACGCCCACGCACGGCGCGCGGCGTATTTTTATAGCGTCCGCCAAACGTTGGCAAGCCGCGATGATCGGCCCGTCGGAAAGCAGGCGGCTACGGCGGCGAAGCCGTTCGGCGCCCAGGAGTCCCGTGAACAGCCAGCCGCAGGCCAGCGGAAAACCAACCAGCCAAATGGCCGGCGCCCAATACGCCAATCGGTCGAGCAGGAAAGTTACCTGCGCCGTTGCTGGAAGTGATTGTTCCAGGATTGCCGCATCGGCCGAAATTTCTTGCGGCATGAAACCTTCGTTGGCTGAAAACACATCGGCCGGAAAATCATCGGCGGCATTTTCCAAATCCAACAGTTCGATCGGGCTGGTATCGAGCGCCGCCGCCAGAGGTTGTTGCGCCGGCGGCTGAAGCGGAATGTGCGGCGCGACCAACACCGCAACCGCAATCGGCGCCAGCGCCAAGCAGGTGAAGCAGGCCACCGCGTAAAGATATCGCACCCGCGACGACGCCCGCTGCAACAGCAGCCGCCCCAGCCAGGCGACGCCGGTAAACGCCAAGCCGGTCCAGACGTAATGCAGCATCGTCCAACCGGCAATCGACCACATGTGAGTTAGCGTCTGTTGCATGGTTCGTAACCGTTCACGGATTTTTAGTTGTCGGCTGGATTGTTATCGCATTTCCACACGTCGCTGGCGGAAGTCCAGACATTTCTAGACGGTTTTCGAGTGAACATTTCAACGGTCGAGTAGAGGAGGAGCGTCAATGACGCCCCTCCTCTACTCGACCGTTTCCCTTCCTTGCCACCGTTTATCGGTTATTCGTTGGCGGCTCGATGTTGTCGTTATTTCCGCTGTTCGAGCAACGTGCGAATTTCTTGCATCTCGGCCGGGCTCAAATTCCCTGCTTCCACCAAGTGGGCCACCAACTGCTGGGCGGAGCCCTCGAACACGCGTTCGAGCAATGCGCCGACCATGCCACTGGCCGTTTTCTCGCGGTTGACGGCCGCCGTCCAGGAAAAACCCCGGTTGGTCTTTCGCCGCCGGACCAGGCCCTTATGAAGCATCACCTTGAGTACGGTGGCCACGGTGGTTGTCGCGACTTGCTTCTGTTTTCGCAGCGCGGCGCAAATTTCACCCAGCGTGGCGGGGCCGTGCTCCCAGAGCACTTGCAGAATTTCCAATTCGCCATCGGTGGGATGCTTGCTGGCAATGCGGGCCATGGGTTTTCCTTCCAAAAGTTCCTGGACTCCTTCACGGCGTTCTGTTCGCCGCTCCAGACGACCGAACACACATTCCTTGAATGGAATATTTTGATTCTATAGAAATAGAACATTGGCTGTCAAGGCTGCCTCCCGATTATTCCGGAAAGAATTCACCCCGGAGCACATATCGCGTCTTAAAAATAGATATCGGTTGCCGATCAAAAAAAGCCCGGCATTTTGAAAATGCCGGGCTTTTAATTGGGTAGGTGCATTTCGGACGCGTACTAAATCGCCCAAAGAAAGAGGCATCGCGTAGAAAATAAGGCAATGCCAGGGAAGAGGGTTAGGTCCACCATGAAATCGTGGCGAAGACACAGTAAATCATCAGCATGAAGCCGATGATCCAGGCGCCGAATCGGACGGATTGGTCGAGAATCGGCAGCAGGTGTTCGTGCCGCGTGGCCCCATAGACCAAGCTAATCGTGACGATGAGCGGAAACATATACCAGAGTTGGTTATGCCCCAACACGGCGAAAAACAGGCCGCTCATGACAAACACCTCGATCGATAAATGGCAAAATCTGCGGAAGCTTCCCGCCCACGGTCTGATTGAACGAAGCGGGTTGAACGAAGCAGGTTGATAAAAACGGAAGCAGAGAGGCGATCAAGAGGGTCCTGAATTTCCGTTTCCGGAATCATCCTCCGGCGGCGGTTTGTCGGACTCCTCTTCGACGGGCATCAGGAAGGGCCCTGCGTAGGCGTCGTAAATTGCGAGCACGTTCAACAACCCCGCGATCATCGTGTAGAGGGTCGCCATTTCAAAAGCGGAATTGTATTTTTCGTGCCACTGCGCGAGTTCATCTTTCCCAAACCGATCTCTGTTTCTCGGGTTCGGCGGCGCCATCCAACCCGACCACAGAGGATCGCGCCCCTCCACCAGCACTCGTCGATTCTGAATCACGGCCGGCAGCACCGGCAGCCCCACCCCCGCCTGACAAACAAATTGGGCGACGAATGGCCAACGTTTGTCGTTTTCTTGCCACGAGACATACACCCCCTTGCCGTCGGCCAAGGCGAGTCCATAGAAAAACGTCGACAGAACACAAACCATGAACAAACAGCCCTTGGCGTACCGGCGTTGGTAAAAATGCCCCGCTCCAGGCCACAACCACGCGAAAACGCCCGCCAACACCGGATTGCGCAGATCGATCTCGATGTCGTCGTAAGGGCCTCGCGCATGGGAACTGGTCGCATGGGAGCTGGGCGACGGTGAAGGTTTGGCCATGAGTGACTCGTTGGTTGTGATTCAGACGCCGTTGTGTTCTTCGGTCGGCGAGACCATTTCTTTAGCTAGTCGACCCGTTCTGCATATTTTAGCGAAACCGAGCATCAACACCAGTGCAACCTCACGGCGCCGGTGCGCAGGTGCGCAAGCACACAGCTTGCAAGATGTCGCGGCCCCGCTGGGATTTGAACGCCGGCCACAAATTCGCTCGCGTTTGCAGCGCCCCCATTCCACTGCAAACCGAGGCGTGCTATTTTCTCGCTTTGTTCGATACTTTGAGCAGCACAACAAGAGCAACACAACAAGGAGCACGCGTGGAAAGCGATAGCGTGGCCGATGGCCTGGAGAAGCTGGAAATTTTGGCGGATGCCGATAGCCTCGATGACGATCAGTTCATCAGCTTGTGGAACGTGGCGGCGGCGAGCACGCATGGCGACGCCGAACGCTCGCGCGACTTGGCCTCGAAATTATTGGGCTTTCTCTGCCAGCAGCGTTGCCCGTTTGTGGTCGTTAGCCAAACCGACGCCACCTACCTCGACGAATGGTTCGAGCGAGACAACAAACTTCTCCATGATTGGTCGGCCCAGAGCGACCGGGTTGACGTCTTGGCCCAGCATGCGCACGTGCCGTTCGATTTGTTGACCAAATTTCTCGCGGCCCACAAGTTCGACGCGGGCCATGTGTACAATCCGCGCCGGGCGGCCCGCGAGGCTTGGTTCAACGACGATTGGAGCGTCGGCTGAATCGTTGGCGAACCGTTGGAGTGTACGCTTCAGCGTGTTTTCTTTCGTGGCCGTTCACGGCGTTTGGTTGGAACGTTGATTATTACGCTGGCTTGATTTCACAGGAGGGAACGGAGAATCCTGTTCGTTTCTTCATTTCCTCCGCATAAAAGGCATTTCGATGCATGATTTGTTTCCCTCCACAAACAGTGTATGACGCACGATATGATTGGTTCCGCCATCGAAGTTCATAAGGGCAAAGGGCCGGGCTTACTGGAGTCCATTTATGAATGGTGTTTGACGATGGAACTCCTCGATATTCCGCTGGGGTTGATCATCAACTTTAATGTTTTGAAATTGACGGGCAGCGTTTCCAAGACGGCGTTTCCAGATTGATCCCGCCTAGCGCCAACACCGAATGATTCCTCACTTTTCTCTGTTTCCTCTGTTCTCTCCTGTTCAATTCGTGTCACGCGGAGTCAACGCGGGCGAGAACGGAGGGTCGCGTTCTTACGACCGGTGAAAATCATGAACGGTTGCGTTTTTTCCTCAGCGCATTTCAAAACATGCTAAAGCATGAATTCCAACCCTACGGAAACATGCTAAAGCATGAACTCCAACGGTTGGCGAATAACGCTGGAGCATTAGGCGATGAGTTTCGAGAGCACGTTGGCGTGGTAGACGCTGGTCAGGCGTTCATCCAGACCGTTGCGATGGAACACGGTTCGTTCGTGGTCCAGGCCGAGCAGGTGCAGAATGGTGGCGTGCAGGTCGGCCACTTGCACGCGATTTTCCACGGCGTGGTAACCGAGTTCGTCGGTGGCGCCGTAGGCTTGCCCGCCCTGCACGCCGCCGCCGGCCAACCACATGGAAAAACCTTGCTTGTGATGATCTCGCCCTTGGCCGCCCTGGCTGACTGGAGTGCGGCCGAATTCACCACCCCAGACGACAAGCGTCGAATCGAGCAAACCGCGCCGCTTTAAGTCTTGCAGCAGAGCGGCGGTGGGTTGGTCGGTTTCCATGCAGCACTGCTTGGTGCGGTTGGCGTTATCGGCGTGGGTGTCCCACATTTGGCCGCGAATGAGAATTTGCACGAACCGCACGCCGCGTTCGACCAGCCGCCGCGCCATCAGACAGCGGCGGGCGTAGCTGTCGGTATGCTTCTGATCGACGCCATATAGTTTTTGGGTTTCCTTCGATTCCGCCGACAGATCCAACGCCTGCGTGGCGGAAACCTGCATGCGGGCCGCCAATTCATAACTCGCGATACGCGCTTCCAATTCGGCGTCGAGCGCGGGGTGCGCCCGACGATGTTCATCGTTCAACTTTCGCAACAGTTCCAGCCGCAGACGGCTCATGCGGGAGCCGACCGCGCGCGTGGGTTTCAGATGCATCACCGGCGGCCCTTGGTGGCGAAAATGCACGCCCTGATATCGGGGCGGAAGAAAACCGGCCGACCAATTTTGGATGCCGTTGGTCGGCATTTGGTTGTCGTTGCGCAACACCACGTAAGCCGGCAGATCTTTGTTCTCCGAGCCGAGTGCGTAATTGACCCAAGCGCCGAGCGTGGGCCGACCGGAAATCGTGCGACCGGTTTGCATCATCCACAAGGCTTGCTCGTGGTTGTTATGCTCGGTGAACATAGAGCGGATGACGGCAATGTCGTCGGCGCAGCGGGCCGTGTGCGGCAAGATTTCAGAAAACGCCACGCCGCTTTCTCCCGCCGGCTGGAACTTGAACGGCGTGCCCAACAAGTTGCCGTGTTTCGAGATTTTCACTAAATCGGAAAACGATTCCGGAGGCGCTTTGCCGTTTTGTTTGTTCAGTTCCGGCTTGGGGTCGAGCAAGTCAACATGACTAGGACCGCCATGCTGAAAGAGTTGAATGACGGCGGTCGCCTTACCGGGCGGCTTGCTGACGATTTTTCCCCCAGAGGCGGCGGTTTTGCCGGCCGATGCCGCCAAGAGCCGGTCGTCGGCCAACAGCGAACCGAGCGCCATTCCCAGCAGACCGGTTCCCACATGCGAGAAAAGCCCTCGCCTGGAAATCAGGTTGGGCAGGTCGAGCAGATCATAATCACGACACGGCATGAGCGGTTTCTCCGGTCAATGCTTAAGGATTCAGTATGCCGCTCACGGTTGAAAATGGCACATTTTCGTTTAACGGCAAGCCGAAGGCGGCTGCGTTTTGTGGCAGCGCGTTTGAGCATGCAGAAAAACGCAGCCGCCTTCGGCTTGCCGTTAAACGAGCCATTGCTATCCGTGAGAAGTACATTTCAATGCACGAATAAAAACTCGTTACTGTTAAACAATACTAACGTGAGTTGCATCCAGCCTTCTTTTTCGGACGATGTTTCTGGCGATACGACGTCTAGGAACTCCGCCACGAAACGACGTTCGGAATCGCTGGGCAAACGGGCGAACAAATGTTCGTAGAGGAGATTGATGCGTGCGGTGAAGAGGGCGGCTTTATGTTCGCCGCCATCCGCCGCCGCTTCCTTCCCCGCAGATGCTATTACGGTTTCCGCCAGAATACGATCAGCCGCCGCTTGGGCGTTGTCTTCGATGAACTTGCTGTTGAGCATCGAGAGCGACTGCGTGACCACGGTCGCCTCGGTGCGCTGGGTGCAATTGATTTCCATCCGCGGCGTGTCGAACAGTTCCATTAAGGTTACCGGCTGGCTGCGGCGGACAATCACATACACGCTGGCCCGATTTCCTGAGGGCGTATCGGCCACCGTGACCAAACTGTTCGCCGCCTGGCTGACCGCAATCGGCCGGCCATACATTTTACGGTTCAGCTTCCCCGCAACATGCAGCACGGTGTCTCGCACGATTTCTCCTTCATGCCGCTGGGGCGACCAACGCCCCAACAACGCATTTTCAGGATCGACCTGTTGCAAGCCGCTTCGCAGGTCCGAAGTTTGGCGGAAGGCGCGCGACGTTACGATCAGCCGATGCAACTCTTTCTGGCTCCAGCCCTGGGCGATGAATTCCGCCGCCAGCCAGTCCAACAATTGGGGATGCGTGGGACGCGCGCCCAACTTGCCGAAGTTATCGAGCGATTTGACGATGCCGCGTCCAAAATGATGGGCCCAAATCCGATTGACCGTCACGCGGGCCGTGAGCGGATTCGCCGGGTCGACCAGCCAATCGGCGAGCGCATGGCGGCGGCCCGTCGTTTTTTTACCGGGCTGTAATTTCCAGTGGTAGTTTTCTGGAACCAGAACGGTGGGAATTCCCGGCTTCACTTTTTTACCGGGTTTGTTGAAATCGCCGCGGACCAAAATGTGGGCTTGCGGCGGGTCGGCGTC
Source organism: Planctomycetota bacterium (assembly GCA_024276655.1). Lineage (GTDB taxonomy): Bacteria > Planctomycetota > Planctomycetia > Pirellulales > Pirellulaceae > SZUA-33. The sequence goes on along the minus strand of JAJRWU010000101.1, from coordinate 28,787 downwards.
AAGATCTTGCAAGCCCCGCACGGGAACAATGGTTTCTCGTAGCGAGCTTTCCGCGGCAATGACGTTTTTCAATTTTTCCAATTTCGATTGAAAGGCCGGAAAATGCTCCGCCAAGGCTTTCTCGCTCAAGGAAACGGTTGGGGCGTGCGCCGCGACCAGCTTCTTTTGCGCGGCGTTGCGTTTCTTTGGGTCAACCAGCAGAGCCGCTTTGACCTTTGCCCGCGTGGGCGGATCGACCTCCTTGGCCAACACGCCATGGAGCAATTTTTCGCGGTGGCGATCAATCCACTGTGCGACATCGGCCGACAACTGCTTGGTGCGGGCCGCGATGGCGTTGTTTGTTTTTGTCGTGCGTTCGACTTCGGCTTCGGTCGCCAGCGGAATACTTCTTTTCAGCGACACCTGCCAGCGGGCGGGATCGTAAGAGGCCAGAAAGACCGCCTGCAAACGGTAATAGTCGGCCTGGGAAATCGGATCGAATTTATGGGAATGACACCGCGCACATTGGATCGTCAAACCCAGGAACGTAGAGCCGACAATCTGCATGGTGTCGGCCATCACTTTGTGGCATTCCAGCGGTTCGGCGTAATTTCCATACGTGGGATCCGGCGCGGTGCGGAGGAAACCGGTGGCGACCAAATTCTCGGCCAACCGTGGCGTCATCTCTTCAGCCGTGCGCCAATCGGCCAGTTCATCGCCGGCGATCTGCTGGAGCACGAACTGATCGAACGGCTTATCGCGGTTGAACGCCTGGATCACATAGTCGCGATATCGCCAGGCTTCCGGCCGCAGGCGGTCGGCTTGCAGGTAGCCATCGGAATCGGCGTAGCCCGCGACATCCAGCCAGTGCCGTCCCCAGCGTTCTCCATAGCGGGGCGACGCCAAAACGCGGTCGACCAAACGTTCGTATGCGTCGGGCTGTTGGTCGGCGAGAAACTGTTGGATTTGTTTCGGCGTCGGCGGCAGGCCGAGCAGATCGAAATACAGGCGCCGGATCAACACGCGTTTCGGCGCCGTCGGGTTGAAGCCGAATCCTGTTTTCTCCAACTTGGCCAACAAGAAGGCGTCGATCGGCGAACGGAGTTGCTCGTGTTGGCGAACGGTTGGCAGGGCTGACTTTACCGGCGGCAGGAACGACCAGAATTGCCGTTCTTCGGCCGTGATTTCCGCCACCGCTTCTTCCAACGCCGATTCCGACTTGCCTTTGATCGGCGCGCCTTGGGCGATCCAATTCTTCAGAGTGTCCAGTTCGCGGGCGGTCAGCGGCGGTTTTCCTTCGGGCGGCATTTCGCCCGACTCCGCCATTTCCCAGAGCAGACTCTCATCGGGCTGGCCGGAAACGAAGGCGGGTCCGCTATCGCCGCCTTCGAGAAGGGTGAATCTGCGGCGCAAATCGAGCCCCGACTTGCGAGACTTTCCGCCATGGCATTCAATGCACTTGGCGCGGAAAATCGGCGCGATGTGCTCTTCAAACGTGAGCGATGCTTCTTTCACCGGCGGGGTTTGCGCCGCGGCCGGTTCTTCGGCCCTGAGCGAGAGAGGACCTCCCGCCAGCGGCAGGGCCGCGGCAAACGCCAACAAAAAACGCGTGGCCAGCTTGCGGATTGTCATCATGCCATTTCACCTGAATTAAAAGTCATCTTCACGCCTCTCATTGTAGTGGAGTCGGCGACGGCACGCGAGTTTAGGCGAGCGGTGGATGAAAATTTACCGAGTTAAAAGCCCGGCATTTTCAAAATGCCGGGCTTTTTGGCGATCAAGAAAATGCAATTGGTACATTCTTATCCGCCGCAGCTTTATAAAAGATTCAAACCGCTTTGATTGAATCGCGGGCGCTCGCACGGTATGCTATATAGCGACTTGGTTGCGAATGGTTCGAGTTCGCACCAACGGCCCCCGCGAATAGCCCAACCAATGGTCCTACCCAACCAATGGTCCTACCCAACCAATGGTCCTACCCAACCAAATGGCCCTACCCAACCAACAAGGAGCATCAGGGATGCCAAGTAAGAAGAAAAGTGCAACCGTCCCGAGCGATACGAAGCAACAAGCCGCCGCAACGACTTCGCGTCGTAGTTTCATCAAGAGTTCTTCTTTGATTGTGGCCGGCGGCGCCATGGCGGCGGGAAGTTTGAGCATTGCCCGCGCAGCACACAGCTACGGCAGCGACACCATTAAAATCGGGCTGATCGGCTGCGGAGGTCGGGGAACCGGCGCTGCGAATCAGGCCATGAACACCAAGGGCGATGTCAAATTGATCGCCATGGCCGATGCGTTTGATGATCGGCTGCAAGCCAGTTTGCGCGGGCTGACGTCGCAGAAGCCGAATCAGGTCGATGTTCCCAAGGATCGGCAATTCGTCGGTTTTGAAGGCTACAAAGGCGTGCTCGCCAGCGATGCCGACTTAATCCTACTGGCCACGCCGCCCGGTTTTCGCCCCATGCACTTTGAAGCGACCGTCAAGGCCGGCAAGAACGTGTTCATGGAGAAGCCGGTCGCTGTTGACGCTCCCGGCGTGCGGCAGGTGCTGGCCGCCAACAAAATGGCGATCCAACAAGATCTGGCCGTGGCCGTCGGTTTGCAACGCCACCATGAGTTGGCCTACCGCGATGTCATCAAACGATTGCAGGAAAACGCCATCGGCGATATTAACTTGCTCCGCGTGTATTGGAATGGCGGCGGCGTTTGGACGCGCCCGCGCCAAGCCAATCAAACCGAACTCGAATACCAGATGCGCAACTGGTATTACTTCAACTGGCTGTGCGGCGATCATATCAACGAACAGCACATCCATAATCTAGACGTTGGCAATTGGCTGATGCAGGGTGTTCCCACGGAGGCCAACGCGCAGGGCGGCCGGCAGGTTCGCACGGGCAAGGAGAACGGTCAGATTTACGATCATCACTTTGTCGAATACACGTATGAAAACGGTACGAAAATGTTCAGCCAGTGCCGCCATATCAAGAATTGCTGGAACAGTGTTTCCGAGCACGCCCACGGCTCCAAGGGCACGGCCGATATCAGCGGCGCCAAAATCTATGACCTCGACGGCAAGAATACCTGGAGTTACGGCAAGGGCGGTCGCGGCGGTCATCAGGAAGAACACCACGACCTGTTCGCCGACTTGCGCGCCGGGCGGCGTCCTCAAGAAGGCGAGTATGGCGCCATGAGCACGATGACGTCCATTCTCGGTCGGATGGCGTCTTACTCGGGCAAGGCGATCAAAATGGAAGACGCCCTCAACTCGAAAATTTCGCTGGCGCCGATCGAAACCTACACCAGTTTTGACGACACCGCACCGGTTTTGCCCAATAAGGACGGGTTTTATCCCATTCCGATGCCCGGCTCCACGACCACCGTCTGACCATTCTTGACGCGTCGGGAGCGCCCGTCGCACAGGTGGACTCGTCCCGAATTTACGTTCCGAATTAAAAGCCCGGCATTTTAAAAATGCCGGGCTTTTTTGAATTTCAGCCGAGAGTTTATTTCGGGGCCGTTCGTTAGAACCTTTATTTCCTGCGCCGGCCGTCCCTGAAAGGCGATCGGCGTTTTTTCCAAGGTTGTTGGGAATTCGACGCGAAAACACGTCCCCCCCACTCCAACGCGCGCCGGCCGCTCACCCAAGACCGGTAGACTATTTTCCTGCTTCCGCCTAGGCTGGGCGGCGCCTTTGTCTTTGCCGGGCTTCCTTCGTTCTGCATTTGAATGAGTAAATGATGATTGTTATTGTCGACTACCAGATGGGCAACTTGCGCAGCGTCCAAAAGGGTTTTGAAAAAGTAGGACACGAAGCAACGATCAGCAGCGACCCTGCCGTGATTGCCGCGGCGGAGAAAGTCGTGCTTCCCGGCGTGGGCGCCTTTCAAGACGCCATGGCCGAATTACGCCGCCGAGATTTGGTAACGCCGCTCCAAGAGGCGATTGCGGCGAATCGCCCTTTTTTGGGGATTTGCCTGGGCCTGCAACTCCTGTTCGAGCGAAGTTTTGAAGACGGCGAGCATGAAGGGCTGGGCGTGTTGCCCGGAAATGTTGTGCGGTTTGATCTGCCCGGCGAGTACAAGGTTCCGCACATGGGCTGGAATCAGGCCATTATTCGGCAGCCATCGCCGATATTGCGGGGCGTCGAGGAAGGCGCCTATTTTTACTTCGTCCACTCGTATTACGCCGCTCCGCGCGACGCCGATCCCGACGTCGTCGCGATCCAGGCCGATTATCATCGCCCGTTCTGTGCGATGATCCAACGCGAAAACCTCTTCGCCACACAGTTCCATCCTGAAAAAAGTCAGACTGAGGGCTTGAAAATTCTGCGGAATTTCGCCGACCTATAACAGGCAACCCACGGAAAACAAACCGCCCGCGCCGTTCAACATCGCGCCGTTCACCATTATGAAAGCGTGGAACAACCCGATCTCGAATCGCGTTCGAGAAGCACGGCTTTTTGAAAAAAAAAACGGGCTTCCGAACTGCAAAGTACTTTTCCACGCTTTCCATTGGGAAATCGTTTATCGGGCCCGCTTCAGTTCGAGAATCGGTCGGGGTAGACAACCAACTCCAGACGGCGGTTTTTCGCCAGGCCGGCGGTCGTTGCGTTCGATACCAAAGGGTGGGCGGCGCCTTGCCCCATGATCCGCAATTGGTTGGCGGGCAGGCGGTTTCTCTGGCTCAATTGCTCGAAAATAGTAGTGGCTTGCGCGGCCGACAGTGCGTGCTGCGTGACAAAACGTTTGTCGAGCAGCGGTTCACTGCTGGTGTGTCCCTCGATCACGACGATCTGTTTCGGATATTGCACGGCAATGATGTTGGCCACCTGATCAAGCACCGTCGCGGCGGTGGGCAATAGTTGAGAACCGCCACGAGGGAACAGTTGATCAGCCGGGATTTCAATTCTCACGACATCGCCGTCGCGCCGAATGCTCACTCCCGGCGCATTCACCGTCGGCAGGGTCTGCTGCAAGCTGTTGTTCGCCGTGATGCTCGCGCCGCCGCGCCGCCGCATGGAAGCTTGCAGCGTTTGTGAGCGCTCGTCGGCCTCCGACTTCGCCAATTCAGCCCGCTTCATCGCGAGTTCCATTTCACGGTTGGCCAATTGGCTGGTGCGAAGCTGCGTGGCCGAATCGGCTAGTTGCTTTTGCAATAATACGATTTGATCGTCGAGCACTTGGTTTTGACGCTGCGAATCGGCCAATTGGGTGTGCAGGTCGCTGTTGTTGGTGTCGAGCTGTTGGGCCCGTTGTTCAAGCTGTTGGACCCCCGCCAAGTACTGCTGTTGCTGCTGCGGAAGCCCAGCCGACTGCGCTCCATACGGATTCTGATTACAGCCCGCCAGCATCAGGCACGCACAAAGAAACCACCAAGTTGAACACGCGGCACTGCGCATGTCGAACACCTCCTGCTTTCACAAGAATCACCGACCGAAGAAAATGCGGGGGGATAGTACCGACAGGCCGCTTGGCAAGCAAGGCCGATTAGGATCGAAAAAAGTGGAAAACTTCCCGATTTGTCTTCCTGCGAGTCACCCTGGCAAGGGAAACGTGCGCCATTCCATCCCGCATGGATGTTTGAGAAGCCCGACTTTTTGAAAAGCCGGGCTTCTGAGACGGGGCATGGTTTTTTCACGCCACAACTAGGGAGACGCCGTGGGGGCCAGGGTCTTTTCGAACCAGTCCGCCAGCACCGCCACTTCCTCATGGATGGTCGGCCAGGGGTGCCCGCCCAATTTTTTGATGATCAGTTCAGCGGGAACCTTTTTTTCTTGCAGCGCCGCGAGCATGTTTTTCGACTGTTGCAGGGGCACGATAAAATCGCCGCTGCCATGAATCAACAAAAAGGGCGGCGCGTTTTCCTTCACCAACCGCGCCGGAGAAATACTTACAATACGCTGCTCGATTTGTTCGTCGGTGAGGTGCTCGACGCCCAACGGAAAGGCCAGTTTGCACAGCAAACCGCCGAGGCCGTTGTCGACGCGAACCTCGATTTTGACCCCGCCGTAGTCGAGGAAATCGGTGGGCGGAAAACACACGCCCGCCGCACACACCGAGGCGTCGGCGGAAGCACCCTCCGTAGCGGAGCGGCCGTTCGTGACCGCAACCAAGCAAGCCAAATGCCCGCCCGCCGAAGCGCCGGTAATTCCCAAATGATTAGGATCGATTTGATATTCCTGGGCGTGTTGCTTGACCCAACGAACGCCGTCCGCCGCGTGAGCCACCATTTCGGTCACGGTGAATTTGGGCAGCGAACCAGGGCGAATGGCGAACACCGTAAAGCCTCGCCCGCAAAAAATGTCGAACATTTGGGCTCTTTTATGGTCGCGCAGCTTGGCCCGATTCGAATGCCACGAGCCGCTCACCACGTCGACAATCGCCAGCCCGTTCGATTTCCCCGTGGGCCTGAAAACATCCAGCAGCAGTCCAACGCCGTATTCTTCCGCGAAAACGATGTTCTTCGTTTGCACGTAGAGAGGCTCCGCTTCGTCGGCTCCCGCAAAGGAGGCTGGCGCCAGCATCAGAAAAAACAAAAAAAACGTTTTGAAGTACATGTTTTTGAGATCGGTGAAGAGGCCGAAGAATGGAATGGGGCAGATCAGGGGAAGCCCAGAGAACAACGTCCCATTCTCGCAGCCCGGCCAGAACGATACAACAACATGGTCGGATTTTAGACTATTGGAAACCGAGGTAGAAGAACTACAAGTTACCTGTTGTTCAGCCAAAAAAACCGGCCTTTTGAAAATGCCGGGTTTTTAACACGGTGCTTCAGTTTCGCGAAGCTCACTTATAGAAAACGAGTCGCACGCTCATGGCCCAATACCCACCACGCGGACTGTTCATCACGGGTGTGAATACAGAGGTCGGCAAGACCTACGTAACCGCGTTGTTGGCTCGTCGGCTGCGGGCCGAGGGTCTGAGCGTGGGAGTCTACAAACCGGCCGCCAGCGGTTGCGATTTGCACGAAGGCGTGTTGCTCTCCGACGACGCCGTTCAACTATGGGAGGCGGCGGGGCGGCCGTTGTCGTTGGCGGAGGTTTGTCCACAAACGTTCGCGGCGCCGCTTGCACCGCATTTGGCGGCCCGGGCGGAGGGCGTCGAAATCGACCCCGCTCTGCTGCGCGCCGGCCTCACCGCCTGGACAGGCCATTGCGATATCGTGTTGGTCGAGGGCGCCGGCGGGTTGATGTCGCCGATGAGCGACGATGAATACGTGGCCGATTTGGCCGACGATTTCGGCTATCCGCTGATTGTCGTGGCGGCCAACGAACTGGGCGTTATCAATCAAACCTTGCAAACGCTGATCACGGCGGTCACGTTTCGCGAAGGGCTCGACATCGCGGGCGTGGTGCTCAACGATTGCCGGCCCACGAACGCCGACGCCAGCACTTCCAGCAATGCCGAACAACTCGCCAAACGCTGCACGCCCCCGCTTTTGGCGCATGTGCGCCACGGCGCTACCGAACTGCCGACCGACATCGACTGGAAGTCGCTGTAGGGTTGGAGTTCATGCTTCCGCATGTTTTGATTACGGTGAAGCTTGTGGTTCCCAACGGCCTGTCCGCCCATCCCGCCCGATTTTTTTCACCGGGGACGCAAGATTCGCGCCGCCGATGGACGCAGGCAAGAGTTCGTTACAAGCCGGAGGCTTGACAGCCATTAGCCGGCGGTCAGCGCAGCGCCACCGCCGGTATCGGCCGCGCAATAACTCCCGCATCCCGGCGGGATGCAAGATGCAGTGGTCGGAGCGGCGGCCATCGGCTGCCGCCCATTTTCCGGCCCGCCCGTGTTATAATGAATCTCACCCTGAGCATTCCCGCCATTGTTCTCAAACCGCAAACGCTTTCCTTTCCAAGTGATTTATGTCGCACTGTTATTTGCATGCCGTGAGTCGGATGTTGTTGGCCGCCTGTTTGCTCGGTTGGTTGCCGCCGACGGAGGATTTGCGAGCCGACGACGACATCAACTTCAGTCGCGATATTCGTCCGATTCTGGCGGCCAACTGCTTTCAATGCCACGGTCCTGATGAAGACGCGCGGGAGGCGGAGTTGCGGCTCGATTTGCCCGAAGCCGCCTATCAAGTGCGCGATTCCGGCGCGGCCATCACACCCGGCAAGCCGGAGCAGAGCGAACTTTATCTGCGCATCATGACCGACGACGAAGACCTCCGCATGCCGCCGCCCGATTCGCAACGCGAAATCACCAGCGATCAGGCGGAGTTGGTTCGCCGTTGGATTGCCGCCGGCGCCAAGTACACCAAGCATTGGTCGTTCATCGCGCCGCAACGTCCGAAACTTCCGCAGGTCGAGGCGAGTTCCTGGCCTGCGAACCCGATCGATCATTTCGTGCTGCGGCGTTTGGAAAACGCCGGTTGGAAGCCCTCGCCGCCGGCGGATCGATTCACATTGGCCAGACGCGCTTATCTCGACTTGACCGGCTTGCCGCCATCGCCCGCCGAAGCCGATGCGTTCGTGTCCGACGAACAACCCGCCGCGTATGAACGCCTAGTCGACCGGCTGTTGGCGTCACCGCAATATGGCGAGTATTGGGCGCGGCGTTGGCTCGATTTGGCGCGTTACTCCGACACCAACGGTTACGAAAAAGACCGGCCCCGCACGATGTGGCCGTATCGCGATTGGGTGATCCAGGCCTACAACGCCGACCTGCCGTTCGACCAATTCACCGTCGAGCAACTGGCGGGCGATATGTTGCCCAATGCCACCTTGGAGCAACGCATCGCCACCGGTTTTCATCGCAACACGATGTTCAACGAAGAAGGGGGCGTCGACCTGGAGGAGTTTCGTTACTACGCGTTGGTCGACCGGGTGAGCACCACCGGCGCCACGTGGCTGGGGCTCACGCTGGCGTGTGTCCAATGCCATTCGCACAAATACGATCCGATCAGCCACACTGAATTTTTCCAGATGTTCGCCTTTTTGAACAACGCCGACGAACTCGAACTTCCCACGCGTTCGCAAAAAATCGCCGCCGAGCGAGCCCGGCTGGACGAGGAAATTTCCTCGCTCCAAGCGGCCTTGGCCTCCCAGTTCCCGCTTCCCGCAGGTGATACTTCCAGTAAAGGGACCGCTGCCAGTAAAGACGGCGTACCCGATAAAGCCGCTTCCGGAAAAACAGCGGCGGAGCGTCGGGCTCGGAATTTGCAACAGAGCTTCAACGCCTGGACCGCGTCGGCGGCGAAACAGTGTCGCGATTGGCGGCCGGTCGGCCCGTTGGGTCTGTCGTCGACCAAGAGCGTTACCTTCACGACGCTAGCCGATGCGTCGGTGCTGGTCAGCGGCGATAACCCCAATAACAACACATATGTGGTGGAGTTTCCAGCCGGCGCCGCGCCGATCACCGCCTTGCGGCTGGAAGCATTGCCCGATCCTTCCCTCCCCGCTGGCGGACCAGGGCGGGCGATTTTTCATTCGGGCGCCGGCGCCAAGGGCGATTTTCTGCTGGGCGAAGTGGAACTGTTTGTCGCGCCCAACGGCGAGGAAAAAGAAAGTTCGCCAACGAAAATTGCTTTCGGTCGGCCGACGCACAGCCACGCCGCGCCAAAGGGGCGGTCGGCGGAGTTGACCATCGACGGCAAGTACGACACCGGTTGGTCGGTTGGCGAGGGCGTTGGCCGGGCGCATCATATTGTCTTGCCCTTGGAGCAAACGTTCATGCCGAGCGGCGGCCGGCAACGGCTGATCGTCGAACTCCATAATCAGTACATCCATCAGATGACGCTGGGCCGTTTTCGTATTTCGTTCACCAGCGACGCCGCCGCGCAAGCAACCACGCTGCCCGCCGAAATCGAAAGCATCTTGCTGCGCGCCCGCGAAGATTGGTCAGACGCCGAACAACGGCAATTGCGAGCGTACTATTTGAGCGTGGCGCCGGAATTGGCCGAGCAACGCGCCAAGATCGAGGCCTTGCGGAAGAAGCGTCCTGAATTTCCGGCGTCGCTGGTCATGCAGGAGCGAACGCCGCAGCACGCCCGGCAGACGCACCGCCATCACCGAGGTGAATTTCTCAAGCCCCGAGAACTGGTAACGCCCGGCGTTCCGGCGTCGTTGCATGCGTGGCCAACCGGCCTCCCGCGAAACCGCCTTGGTTTTGCCCGTTGGCTGGTCGACCAACGCAACCCGCTCACGGCGCGCGTGGTGATGAACCGGCAATGGGGCGCGTTTTTCGGCGGCGGCATCGTGCGCACCATGGAAGACTTCGGCCTCCAAGGCGAAACGCCCACGCACCCAAAATTGCTCGATTGGCTGGCCGTGGAATTTCAAAGCCAAGGTTGGTCGATCAAACAGATGCACCGCTTGATCGTCACCAGCGCCACCTATCGGCAATCGTCTCGCGTGATGGCGGAACAATTGCGGCAAGATCCTGAAAATCGGCTGTTGGGGCGAGGTCCTCGAGGACGCGTGTCCGCTGAAACGGTGCGCGATATCCTACTAGCCGACAGCGGATTGCTGAGCGGGAAGCAGGGCGGCCCCAGCGTGTTTCCCAGCCAACCAGCGGGCATTACGGAAGCCGCGTACGGCCCTTTGAAATGGGTGGTCAGCGCCGGAGAAGACCGCTACCGCCGAGGGCTGTATACGTTCAACAAACGCACGGCGCCGTATGCCGCGTTTGGACTTTTCGACGCTCCCAGCGGCGAGGCCTGCGTGCCAAGACGCGATGTTTCCAATACGCCGCTTCAGGCGCTGGCCATGCTGAATGACGATGTCGTGATGCAGGCGGCGCGGGAGCTTGCCCGCCGAGCGATGGGGCAACAACCACTCGAACAAGACACCGCTCCGCAGCGAGCGGCGTTCATTTTCCGGCAGTGCCTCACGCGCCCTCCCCAGCCGGACGAACTCCAATTGATTATCAACTTCCAGCAGCGCGAACGCGCCGCCTTGGCCGACGCACCCGACCGAACGGACAAAATTCTCGGCATTGCCACGGCGGAGAAATCCAATACCGAAAAGGGCGATCAAGACACTCGCATTGCCTGGGCGGCCTGGACGCTTGTCGCCCGCAGTTTGCTGAATCTCGACGCCGCACTCTCAAAGTAAAATCATGAACACACCCGAAAACAATCCTATCGCCGCGAACTTACGGAACGCCGGGCGCCGCCATTTTTTTCAACAGTGCGGCGTCGGCGTGGGGAAAATCGCGTTGGCGAGTTTGCTGGCTGCTGAAATGAACCCATCGGAGGCCTCCGCCGCTGAGTTGGCGGGCGGCGCGCTGGCGCCGCGTTCGCCGCATTTTCCAGCCAAGGCCAAGAGTGTGATTTATCTCTTCATGGCCGGGGCGCCGAGCCAACTCGACCTGTTCGACTACAAGCCAACGCTCGCCAAGCTGGAAGGCAAGCCGATTCCGCCGGAAATCGTCAAGGACCAGCGTTACGCGTTCATTCGCCGCGACGCTTCGCTGCTGGGGCCTCGTTTTTCGTTTGCCAAGCATGGTGAATCGGGAGCCGAGATATCGAGCGCCCTGCCGCACTTGGCCAAAGTGGTGGACGAAATCGCGATCATCAAATCAATGCACACCGACCAGTTCAATCACGCCCCGGCCCAGCTTTTTCTCAACACCGGCAGCGGTTTGCCGGGGCGGCCCAGCATGGGCGCCTGGGTGACCTACGGCCTGGGAAGCGAAGCCAACGACTTGCCGGCGTTTGTGGTTTTGGCCACCGGGCGAGGAACCAGCGGCGGCGCTGCGAATTGGTCGAACGGATTCCTACCCGGCGCGTATGCCGGGGCGCCGTTTCGAAGCCAGGGCGATCCGATTTTGTTTGTGTCGAACCCGGCGGGCGTCGATCGGGCGGCGCAGCGGCGCTCGCTCGATTTGATCCAATCGCTCAATCGGCGTCAGGCCGACATCATCGGCGACCCCGACATCACGACGCGCATCAACTCCTATGAAACCGCGTATCGAATGCAGGCCCGCGCGCCGGAGTTGGTGGATCTGGCCAGTGAATCGAAGCAAACACTCGCGTTATACGGCGCCCAGCCGGGGAAAACGTCGTTCGCCAACAACTGCCTGCTGGCTCGGCGTTTGGTGGAGCGGGGCGTGCGGTTCATCAATGTGTACCACCAAGGTTGGGACGCCCACAGCAATGTGGAAGGCAATATCAAGCGAAATTGCGGCCTCACCGACCAACCCATCGCGGCGCTCATCCAAGACCTCAAACAACGCGGACTGCTCGACCAAACCTTGATCGTGTGGGGCGGTGAGTTCGGCCGCACGCCCATGGTGGAAGCCAGCGCCGCCTTGAATCGAACGCTGGGACGCGACCACCATCCTCAGGCGTTCACCATGTGGCTGGCCGGCGGCGGCGTGAAGCCGGGCGTCACGATGGGAAAATCAGACGATCTCGGCTTCCGGCTTATCGAGCAGCCGGTGCATGTACACGACATTCAAGCGACGATCTTGCACTTGCTGGGTCTGGACCATAAAAGGCTGACCTTCACCTACCAAGGCCGGCCGTTTCGTTTGACCGACGTGCATGGAAACCTCGTGCCGGAAATTTTGGCGTAAACCGCGTGGAAAAACACGTTGGCATCGAGCGGAAAATTAGTGTCGTAGCCATGCTCGCCAGAGCGTGGGATGGTTCACCGCTCACCCACCGTCTGGCGACGATGGGCTACACAAATGCGACAGTTATTTATCGAGCGGTGCTTGGCGTTTGTTGTGAGGAGAGGAAAAGCCCGGCATCTTCAAGATGCCGGGCTTTTTGTACACGAGCGCCGCACCCCGAGCGTTTTATCAAGCCGATGGAAAAAGCAGGTGCATCAGGTTGGGAGCGCCGAGCGGCCGCGTATTGACGAAAACTTCACCGGCGAGAAAACCGGCGGCGGCTCCGGAATGAGTGGCCGCGCCGCGCACTCGATCAAATACATACGCCTTTTCCGGCGGGAACTGCGATTCGTAACAACGAATGCTCTCCAGTTTTATTTCCAGCGTGTCGCTGATATCAATCGTGAAATGGCTGCTGTAGCCAGCGAGCGTTTCCGGCTCGAACGCCAGGCGAAAATAGAGTTGCTTGGAAATCGTGTGTACCGGCAGGCCCTCGAAATAGTCGTCCCACTTGGTGAGGCGGGAATAGAAAACGGCGGCGTCAGTGATCTGCATGGCTTGCCAATGGTCGGGCGAGGCGAGAGGTGTTTTGTCGCCAAAGCCGATCACCAACCGGGGACGATACTTGCGAAATTCCTTGGCCAGCGCCACGCGCGTTTCAAAACAATCGAACAGACGACGATTCGGCAAGTCGAGCGTGACGCGCATTTCCACGCCCAATGTTTCCGCGGCGCGGCGGGCTTCGGCGGCGCGCGCCTCGGGGCCAGGGCTGAGCGGCGTCGGTTCGCCATCGGTAAGATCAATAATACCCACGCGGTAGCCCTGCCGCACCAAACTCGCCAGCGTGCCGCCACAAGCAATTTCCACGTCATCAGGATGCGCGCCAACGGCAATCACATCCAACGGGGGCTCGGCAAGCTGAGGGTAATCGTCGTGCAGACCATTCGACATACATCGGTTCCGTTCACAGAAAAAGACAACAAATCCGAACTGAATTCCCCGCAAGGGACCTCAAAAACAACATCGGAAATCAACGAACGAGAAGCCCGGCTTTTTCAAAAAGCCGGGCTTCTGAATGAGGGAGTATACCGCTCGCGGTGGAACAATGCCGCTGCTTTTCGTTGGACGGCAAGCTGTTCGTAACCGTGCGAAGTATAAGAAGCCCGGCTTTTTGAAAAAGCCCGGCTTCTTTGAGCGGGAACCGAGAGCTTGTTTGCGAACCAGCCCTCTGCAATAGTTAGTAAGCCAAGCCAACGCTTAAGGCCGAGCCGATGAGGCCAATATCTTCGGTGTCGGCCTCCTGAATGCCAGTCCATTGCTGGGCTTCCAGGGCGGCTCGCACGACCAACATGCCATAGCGGCTTGAGCGATTCCACTCCAGGCCTAACTGCGCCTCCGAAATGCTGAACGTCCCACGTGCATCAGGGCCGCCGTTATTACTGGCGTCTCCAAATTGCCACGAATGTCGGAGGCTGACATACGACGTGCCGCCGAAAAACTTCCGGCCGCGAAATTGCACGCCCACCAACGGGCCAAAGCTACTATCGTAATCTAGGTTTTGGCGTTCAGTGAATGCGGCAAAGCGAATACCGGCGGTGAACTCGCCCTGCAGCCCGCCAGCCAACGTGAACCGGCGGCCGATTTCGGTGTCGATCTCGTTCATCTCATAGCGATTGAATCCGCCTTCCAACGTGGAGCCGAAATTGAAATACCGGATTCTGAATATCTTGCCACGTTCGCTCACTCGGCTGTAAGTCAGGCGGATCCCCGCTTGGAGATCGTTCTGCGTATCGCGAACCTCTGCTTCCGAATCGCTGACGGCAAACAGCAGTAGTTCGACGTCGACCTGCGATGTAGGGCAAGGACGCACCCAGCAAGAGTCAGCGACACAGCCAGTTTTACATCCAACGTTCGAACCACACGAGGCGCAGCCTTGGCCGCTATTGCCATTATATTCGACATTGCCTGTGTAGCTGACCGCATCGAATTTCGCTGTCTCGAGCGAATTGATTCGTTTCTCCAACTCGCGAAAACGTTGTTCCTCATTAGAGAAATTGACGTCTGCGGCGTTCGCCAGCGATGCACCCAGTACCACCGTGCAGTAAACCGCAGCCTGTACGTAGATTCGTAACTTCATGAGATCGGGCCTCCTTGCTGCCCAAAACAATATTTGCTATCCATGCCAACGAATGTGGCTGCACGTCGGGCTGCAATGTTGCAAACCCATGCCAGAGCCATCGCTCGGCGGTGGTGAGTTCTTCCAGGAACCGATCCGCAAAACGACACAACGCGTATAGTTGTTTCGTCCCGGTGGGAAAGATAACTCAACAGAGATATTCCTGCTTGGCGCATCCTCCTTAAACGGGGAAACGCCAAAACAAGGCGCTTCGGAACAACCGTTAAGGGTTCGCGCCAAAGAACCATCGACGATTGGCGAACGAGAAGCCCGGCTTTTTGAAAAAGCCGGGCTTCTGGCGTATGCTTCGCACGACTACGGCCTCACGCCGGTTTTTTCGCCGCGACGAGAAACGTGGGATTGAGCGATTCGAAACGCAGCCGCTCCAATTGGTACACGCCCCGGGCAATGTTGAACATCCAGGCGTTGGCTTCACCCACGGCTTGGAACAAGGCATCGTACACACTGGAAACATTCTCCACGCTTCCCACGTTGACCACGATTCGACCGCCCGGTTTGAGCCTCTGAAGCGACTGGGTGACGATATCGGTCACCATGCGGCCGGTCCCGCCGACGAAAATAGCATCGGGGTCGGGCAGATCGGCCCACGCTTCCGGCGCGGCGCCTAAAACAGCGTGCAGGTTTAACACGCCGAAGTCTTCCGCGTTGGCGGTCAGCAATTGGTAATCTTCGGGATTCATTTCGATGGCGTACACCGCTCCCTCAGACGCGATCTGGCTGGCTTCAATCGCCACCGAACCGCTGCCGGCGCCGATATCCCAGAGAATGCTGCGGCAGCCCAGATCGAGTTCCGCCAAAGCCACGCTCCGCACCTCCGCCGGGGTGAGCAAACCGTGTTTCGGTTTCGACTGGCGAAAGGCGTCGTCGGGGTTGCCGAAGAGCCGCCGCCCGGCTGCTTCCACCGGGCGGTCGGGCGTATCGGGCTTGCGCACCAGCACCATCACATTGAGCGGCGCGAACTGCTGCCCGGCGACCTCTCGCAATTCGCCCTGTGTGACCCGTTCGTCGGGCGAACCAAGATTCTCACAGACATACGCGTGGAAGTAATCGATGTGGAGGTCGAGCAGTTTTTGAGCGATGACGCTGGGCGAGTTTTTGTCGGTTGTGAACAGCCCAACTTTCTCTGCGATGCGAATTCTCTCCACGACCCGCGCCAGCGGTTGGTTCGCCAGGTTGGTGAGGTAGGCGTCGTCCCAACTTTCCATCACGCGGGCGAACGCCAACTGCATGGTGCTAACGTTCGGCGTGACTTCAAACCGGTCTTTTCCCAAGTGCTCAAAGAGGAACCGGGCCACGCCGTAAAAGAGCGGATCGCCGGAGGTGAGCACCACGGTTTTCTTTTCCGGCGAGGCCGATATTTTCGCCACGATCTCGTCGAGCCCGCCTTCGACCGTCAGCCGCTCGGCCGAAGTTTGCGGCAGCAGCGACAGCAAACGCCCCGAACCGATCAGCAATTCGACCTTTTCGATTTTTTCCCGAACGGCGGCCGTCAGCCCGGCCAGGCCATCGTCGCCGATTCCCACGATCTGAACTTTTTCCGGCGTGGTCACTGCTTCACCTCTCCTGCGGCGCGTCGGTGGTAACTTCGATGCAGCGAATTTTAAGTGATCGTGGGGCGCCGCAACAGAGGCCGCGCAGCAAGTGTCGGCGATCAAGACAAGAAGGCGCGACGATAGAACGATGTCAAACGTAATCTTGTTGCAGCGGCTTGACCACGATCTCGGGCACATGCGCGCGTGGCGGAAGTTGCGCCAACGCGAGCACCATGGCGGCTACGTCTTGCGGCTGCAGAATGGCCGCCTTGTGTGCGTCGGACACCGGCGCCGGACGATTTTCCAAAATCGGAGTATTCACCTCGCCAGGATACACATTCGTCACCCGGATTCCATTTTTTGCTTCCTCCAACCAAGCCGCCGTTCCCAGAGCCGTCATGGCGAATTTCGACGCATTATAGGCCACGCCGCCCAGCGGCACGGCTCGTTTCCCCGCGATCGAAGAGATATTCACCACCACCCCATCGCCCCGTCGGCGCATACCCGGCAAAACGGCGTACAAACAGTTGTAGGCGCCCGTGGCGTGGACCGCCAAGACATGATCCCATTCTTCGGGTTTCATCGCGGCGAGCGTTCGGTCGCGGATATTCAGACCAGCCGAGTTGACGAAAATATCGATCTTCCCGAGTTCTTCCTCAGCCCATTTTATCAACGCCAACACACTCGCCCGATCGGCCACATCGACCGTATGACAAAGCAAACCCCCAGCGCCGGCAGCCTCACAAGCTTGGCGAAGCGTTTCTTCCCGCCGACCGGCAATCGCCGTTTTGCAGCCTGCCCCGGAAAATGCCTCTGCAATCGCTAAGCCAATTCCGCTGCCGCCGCCCACGACCAACGCCGTTTTTCCGTTCATCGTCATTGCATGCCTCATCTCATGGAAGGTGTTGTTTTGTGCCAACTCACGGGCATCATACCACTTTTACACCAATAGCTCGCCACGCTGCCGGCGCAGGTTGGAGTGTGCGCTTCGGCGTGTTTTTACGTAACTGTTCATAGTGTTTTGCCCTAGTTGGACGTTGAGTTTCTTGTCTGGAGGATAAGCTAGTCGCTCGAACAACGCGTGTCGCCTCTCACTCCGCGATAGTCGCGTTCTTTCGCGGAGCGAAAGGCGACTATTAGGCGAGCGGCGGAAAATAACTTACCCGCACGTAGCGGTGGAAGTCAGTGAGTGTTTTTGGGGTTCCCGCCTGCACGGGAATGACCGTTTGCTGATTCACTCGCTTGCGCTTCGTGCTTGTATTAGGCATCGAGCGGAAAATTAGTGTCGTAGCCATGCTCGCCAGAGCGTGGGATGGTTCACCGCTCACCCACCGTCTGGCGACGATGGCTACACAAATGCGACCGTTATTTATCGAGCGGTGCTAGGTAAATGTGAAACCGCCAACATCGAAACGAACGTCGTACCTATAAAGATGGCAACAACTCGACTGCGGTGCGCAGCAAGGCGGCGATGGGTTCTGTCCAGCGAGCGTCCATGCCTCGGGCCACGATGTAAGTTGCAAATATCGCGTAAAGGGCTAACAGCATGAATGCCTTGCCGCGTTTCATTTCCACGTAACGCACGCCTTCTTGCGTTGTCCCGCGGCGACCTATGTAGTACACGGCAAAGCCAACGATAGTGAGCAATAGCAATAGCAAACACAGTTCGCCGCTGAAGGCGACCGTTTGCGGGTCCATATGAATGGGGCCATGGATCAACGTATAAAGAAACAGCGGGAATCCGAGTGCGAAGCAGATGTCAAAAACATTGCTTCCCAGAGCATTGGCGACGGCATCGTCGTAGTCTCCGTCTCTGGCGTCTCGAATCGAGATCACCGTGTCCGGCACGCTGGTGGCCATTGACGCGAAAATTACGGCGACGAACATCGCTGGCATTCCCAGCCCCGATAGTTGGTATCCGAACAGTTCATAGTAGGCGTGTTCGGCGTTTCCACCGCCGGTCCCCAACCACTCGCACGCCTGGACCAACATCCAACAGGCGACGCCCATAATTCCGCTGGAAGCCAACAGCAGCGGCCAGCCGTTCCAGTTTTCATTTTTTATCTGCTCGCGATGATGGTCGCGAACGAGCAATAATTCCAAATCGAGTAGCGGCCCGAATGAAAGCCAATAGAACAGTGAAGCCACGGGCCCCTTTGTTTTGTCGTCGTTATCGGCTTCGTCATCGTCTTGCGGGTGTTCAATTTCCGCACTGGAATCAAGGCGTTTCATCGAGCCAATCATGTAGGAAAAATACGTCGCGTACAAAGCCATGAGCAGCAATCCTTGCCACCAGTGCAGGACGCTTCCGCTGATGGTCATGATCAACACCACCTCGCAAAAAATGAGTGTCAATCCGTCGCGAAGCAACACTTTCAAGGAGACGTTGACCGAATCGACGCGAACGCCAGAGACCATTATTCCCACGACCGACAAGATGCAGACCGCCGGGATGATCATTCCGTTGAATAAGGCGCTACCGGCGGTCGTGCCGAGTCCGATTGAGAAACCTTCCACATCGGACATAAGAAACAACGCAATCAGTGTTGTCAATAATTCGGGCAATGAACTGGAGATGGCGTTGATTGTTCCGCCTCGCACCCCTTCCGACATATTGCGCCCAAGATACTCCGACGCCACCTCAAAGCCGTCGCATGCACGCCAGATAATTAAGCAGGAAAAAAAGATGACGATCAAAGGAATCAAGATACCCATATGGCAAGCTCATTTTCATTATCGCTGGAAATTATCAAATACGTTTCAAACTGAGCATGGTGCAATCACTGCGAAGCACGCTTCCATCGGCTCCGCTGTCTTGGTTCAGCGTGAAGCGGAATATCGATTGCTTGGCGTTAGCGAATGGTTTGCGGCTTCGCCCCGCGAAGGTTTAGCGCTTTGGCGCCCATCTCGGAGATGAGAAGTGAAAGGAGCGGAGCGACCAGCGGCCGCTGCATCTCCGATCTTGGCCTTTGGGGCGGCGCTCGGGTTGCTCCTCGGCAGAGCCCTATCCTCCGCCCAGGTCGCTCTTGGTTGTAGCGTGGCGAGGATCATCAGGCAACCTCTCGCAACCCCGCGATTCTATTACCACAATGCGGCGTAGCTAATTCACTTTGCGCCGATTCACTTATCGCACAAATCGCCGGAGCGAAACGCGACACTCATTGTTCGAACGCTCCTTGGCGCCGCTCGATAAATAACGGTCGCATTTGTGTAGCCATCGTCGCCAGACGGTGGGTGAGCGGTGAACCATCCCACGCTCTGGCGAGCATGGCTACGACACTAATTTCCCGCTCGCTCCTTGGCCGCCATCCGCTCACACTCCGACGGCGCGGGAACTCCGACATGGGTTCGCCGAGAAAGCGACTATTGCGCCGGGGCGTTGACGAGCAAGGCCGCGTTCAGCGGAATGTCGGGACGAAGATACCGCACGCTCACGCTGCCGAGAAATTTCCCGAAGTACGTCGGCCGCTCCCGGAAATTGTTGTCGGTCAGTTCGCCGATGCCGGTTCCCGATGCGCCCGAACGCGAGGCGGCGGGTTCGTCGGCGGGCGGCGTTTGCCCCTCGAACCAAGCCGAGTAGAACATCACGGTGATGGTTCCCAGGTTGGTGTCGTCGCGGTTGCCCGTCACGGCTTGGGCGCTCGCGCCCCATTCGGTGATCAAAAACTCTTGCGAGCCGCCAGCGCCATTGAACTTGTGCCAGCCGGTGATCGTGGTTTGAGGCTGATCGAGCACGAATTTCACGTCGGCCCCAAAACGTTGGGCGAACGGCGAGCCAGGGCCATACTGTTTGCTGAAGGCGAATATGTTAATGCCGTCGACCAACACCTGCACGCCCACCGGCGCGCCGGAGTGGTTATAAACCCGAATGGCGTAAACATCGTTCTTCCGCAGGTCGACTTTCGCCTTGCCGCGTTTCGACGTCAAGGTTCGCGGCTCATAGCCGCCGCCGGCCGACTTTTGTAAAATCTCGACTTGGTACGGACTCCCAGCGGCGGGGCGAATGGTGGTTTGTCCCGGCTGGGCCGCGAAGGTCGGTTTAATAACCGCCTTCCGCAACGCTGCGAACTGCGCCATTCGATCAACGCGCCCGCGCGGCGTGGGTGCTGCTTGCAATTGCGGCGGCGCGGCAATTCGGACGATATCCTCGGTGGTCGTGATGACTCGCTCCCACGTTCCCCAAACCTTGCCGTTCTCATCCTTGATTTGCGTTTCCAGCCTGATCACGACGCCCGACTCCGACGCCTCCTTGACCACATCGCCCGACACGCGCCAGAAGGCGTCTGGGTCGACCTTGATCATCCGGGCGGTTCCGTCTGGACGCTTGCCCACACGGATCTTTTCCAACTCTTCCTTGAGCGTTTTTTTGATAATTTGAGGACTCACCGGCCCATCGAACGAGCCCATCGTGATCTCCGATTCGCCGTTGCCCTTCATCATTTGGCTGACTTCCAACGCCAACTCCCGCACCGCCTTTTGCAACGTTGCCGCCGACGCCGACTTCACACTGACGAGGCAAATAACCAAACACACAGCGGCGGACGCCCAACGTTTAATGTTTCCGAGAAGCATGCGAGTGTGTCCTAGAGAGCGTGGGAAAACTACTTCCCGGTTCAGAAGCCGAGGCTTCCACAAAACCACGGTTTCCGACAGTTCGTTTAACGGCAAGCCGCAGGCGACTGCGTTTTGAGCCAAACCGTTTGGGCAAGACAGAAAAAACGCAGTCGCCTGCGGCTTGCCGTTAAACGAAAATGTGCCATTTTCAACCGTGAGCGGAATCTCCAAATAATTGTGGCATAAAGGGAATGCGAATCCGGCGGAAAAACCGGCCAGAAAATACATTTTACGGCATGCGGCGCTTCAAGGGTGTTGCACCCCTCTGATTTGTGGTGTTGTTTGCGGCGCTCATAATAATTTGATCGGCATCGCGGAAAGTGACTGAAGGCAACAAGTTAGGGTTCTGGTCCGTGCCGCCTTCCTTGAGGATGTTCTTGATTGCGGGCGTCAGGCGAACCACATATTCCATCAGTTCCGCCAGTGAAACGACGCCGTCGGCGTTCGCGTCTCGCTCGACGGTCGGCAATTCGCCGCCGCCTTGAAAACGACGCTGGCCGTCTAACGCCTCCAGAATGGCCATGGTAAACGCGCCATGCCCCTGACCTTCGGCTGCTTCTTGGTCGCCCCTGCAGGCGCTGAGGAGAATCGGTCCGAAACTGCGGCCGGGGAAACTATCGGTTTGACCGGCGGCGTCGGCCGCGCGGGAGCGGCAGGTGTCTAGCAATACGACCGACCTACAGCGTAGCTGGGAAAACTTGTCTTGCAGCAGTCGGGCGGTGACGCCGGTTTTCAGCAGTTCGCCTCTCTTGGCGTCGGCCGGCAGGTACACGTATTGCCCGGTTCGCTGGTCGACCAATCCGTGACCGGAGAACATGATGACGGCCAAGTCGTCGGGGCCGCATTCGTTGGTGAAACGATCTAACGTTTGCACGATGCGGTTCTTCGTCGGCGATTGGTCGTCGGTCAGCACCACCACATTCCCCAGGTTCGGGCAAGATTTTCGCAGCACTTCGGCCAACCTTTGCACATCGTCGGCGGAGTAGTTGAGTTTCATTTCGGGATGATGGTGAATCTGTTCGACGCCAACGCCGAGAAAGTGAATTTTTCGCGGTCCGTTCTGGGGCCGGGAGAAACGCCCCAACCGTTTCACATCGCTGAACTGTTTGCCATCGCTCATGATCGACGTAGCAACCATCTCGTTTTCGCCGGTCCGTAATGCGTCTCTGGGCACAACGGCCGCGGCCACATTGCCGGTGCGCTGTTGCTGCAATCGAAATCCGTTGACGAATAGCGTTACCGCCTCAATTCGCGAGGTATCGTTGGGCGTGGCGCGAACGCGCACCTTGATCGGTCCGATTTCAGGAATGCCGAGCCGATCAAAACGGAAGGAGGGTGGAATCGCGTTGCGCAACGGGGGAAGTTGCTGCTGGTATTCCACGGCGTCGTTGACCATCTCCTCCCGGCGGTACGTGGTGGCGAACAGGTGCTCCGGAAAAACCTCCACCTGCGGTTTGAAAGCGCTGGCGTCGAACGATTCGGCGGCGTCGAGATTGACCAACCATTGGTAGCGGCCCAATTCGGCGGTCGACGTATCGTAATAACCTGGCGGCGTGGTCAGCGACCAATTCCCGTCGAACTGAGGATACAGCACCCAGATCGGATCTCGCGTGTTGCGACTCTGGAGTATTTTTTCACCTTGGTCGTCGCGAACCGAAAAAAACGCATCACCTCCGGGCGTGGGGTTGAGAAACAGGGTTTGGGCGGCGGAGTTGTTGGCGTTGGCATCGTCGGTATTTGTGTCGACATTGGCGTCGTCGAGAAACTGAAAGAGTTGATCAGCATTGAGTTTGCGGCCGGCGAATTCGAGGGCGAGAATTTCGTCGCCCTGTTTGAATCCCGCTTCGGCGGCGGGGCTTGTCGGCGGCGGGTCGGCCACCACGCGCAAGACGCCATGTGTTTGCGCATGCACAACTCGCAAGCCAAATTCGTTTTTCAGGCCGAAACGATTCGACTTCATGCCCGGCTCGCCGATTCCATTCAGGCTCCAAGCCCGAATGGCGCCATCTTTGCCGCCGGAAACGAGGTAGTCGCCCCGGGGCGACGCCGCCAGAACGGTGGTGTCGCCGACGTGTCCCCAAAACCGGCGCAAGATCGCCTTCTTAAAAAAAGTATCGAGCGGTTCCGCCCGGGCGTTATTTCCCGAGAGGCCTTCGTCGCGCATCTTCCGGGCGCCCAGCCCCTGAAAGAATTCGTTGGCGTCCCAGATGATGATGCCCCGCGTGTAGCCAATGGCCAACAACGCCCGTCCCGATTCCTGGTGCGTGAAGCGAACATATGCGTACGATTTGGCGTCGGCTTGAATTCCAGGCGTGGGCGAAAGAGGACCGAAAACACCCACTCCCTTGGTGCGATTTGCCAGCGTTCCGACAGGTCCGATATAGGTCGCCCGTGTTTGGGGATGGCGAAAAAACATGGAGGTGTTATCGGGAAAGTGGTGTGGGAAGTCGTCGGGAAGAGCGTCGCTGGTTAAGGTCGGCAGTTGGTCGACGCCCGGAATGAAAACGCGCCGCAGCGGCGAGATTTCTTTCCGCTTGGCCTGCTCGATCCAGGGCCCCCAGGCGAAGGCGATACGGTCGGGGGCGATGAAGTCTTCCCGCCCATGGCGGCCTTTTTTCACGCGACCGGGAATCACGGCCAGATTTCCAATCGGCCCGCCCACGGCGCCGGCGTTTTGTTGATCGGGAATTTGGCAAACCTGGCGGCCTGTGTTGAAATCCCAAATAAGAATGGCCTGGCCCGCCTCTGCTTGAGGTCCGATCGGCGCCAATCCCGCCGCCGCCAGCCAGCGGCCATCGGGAGAAAGGGCCAAGGCGGTGAGGTCGCCCAAAAAGGGCGTTCTCAGCGGTTCGCCGAACGGTTGCCCCAGCCGCCGCCGATGAATGTTGCACGACAGGTCGTTGTGCGCCACGCTAAACGCCAGCAACCGCTTCGCCGGCGCGGAGGCGACCTGCTGAATGGTTGATGACGGACCCGCCGAAAATACGTTTTTTTCACCGGCGTACAGTCCGCCTTCGGTCGCCAGAATCCAGGTGTTGTTATCTTGCCAGACGAGCCCCCTGGGCGGAGTTGGCCCAAACCCCAATGGTTTTTCCTCTTGCCAAAGACCGCCGCTCACTTTCCAGACAACCACCACGGTTCGTCCCGCCGGCCCAATTCCCGCCGCCGCAATGCTTTGGCGGTCGGGGCTGAAGGCCGCCTGCCGCACGTGATCCAAGTGTTGGCTGGGCTGCAAGGCATATTGCTTCGGCTTTTGGACGGCGTCGCGGGGCAGGCGCCAGTACGGAATGTGCCCCCGTTTTTTTTCGCCCACGCCGATGTTGTCGTGCCCCACGAGCAAGGCGAAATCGCCGGCGGGGGTGCGAATCAGGTCAAGGCTGCGCACCACTTAGCTGGCGGCGAGGTTTTCGGCATACACCACGCGCGCATGTTCGGGAGCGTCGACATGCATCTCGATCACCAAGGAAAACTTGACGCCAAAACCGCCCAGCACCAGGCGATGCCCTCGCGCGCCATCGTCGACGACATCCAAGGCGTAAATCGATCCCCGGTTCTCAAAAATGGGCCAAGTCAGCAGCCGATCTTGATGAGCGGTCAACGGTTGGGCGGCCAACGGTTGGGCGTCTTCGACCAGCGCCCACCGCCGCACGACTTTATCGTCGCCGGCGCTATACAGCCACCATTTGCCGTCGGTTTGCACGAACGTCATCGCATGCACCGGCGCCAAGGGCGCCGCAGCGCGGGGCATCAAAAACGGCCGCGCTCGCAGACGCCGCGCCGCAGCTCGATTTCCCGGCTCTTGCGACCAAGCCGTCGCCCCCAAACCGCATATGCCGATCAGGCTCAATAGCAACACATGCAAGACGCGAACAAGCATTTTAGGTTCATCCGGCTTATGACGTTTTTTCAGACCAGGCCGAGGTGAAATTTCGTCGAGCCGTCCCCCTATTGGTTGGGATTCATTGCGTCCGCCGGTATAATCTAGCCCATGAACACTCCCCCCGCCGACGAAGATTCGGTCGATTTGGTCAACCGCTGCCGCGAAGGCGATCAAGACGCCGAAGCCATTCTGTTTGCACGCTACGCGCGGCGGTTGGTCGCGTTGGCGCAGAGCCGTCTTTCCAAGAAGTTTTCCCGCCGGCTCGATCCTGAAGATGTCGTGCAATCGGTGTTCAAGAGTTTTTTCGTGCGTGTGGGCGATGGGCAATTCGAATTCAGTGAATCCGGCGACCTGTGGAGCCTCTTGGCGCGTATCACGACGAACAAACTCAACCGCAAAATCGAGCACCACACCGCCGCCAAACGCCAGGTTGATAAAGAACAGGCCGCAAATAAAGACGACCTGGGAGGCGCCGCGTACGAAGCAATTTCGCGCGAGCCCTCCCCCGAAGACGTGCTCATTCTGGAGGAAGAAATCGAGGGCCTCACCGGCGACATGAACGCGCAGCAACGGCAGATTGTGGAACTTCGCCTACAGGGTTATCTGCTTGAAGAAATTGCCGAAGAGGTCATGCGCTCCGAACGCACCGTGCGGAGGATTCTCGATCGTGTAAAAAACCGCCTGAAAGAACGGCTGGATTCCGCCATATCGCCCGACTAGGAAAGCGTTCGAGAAGCCCGGCTTTTTCAAACAGCCGGGCTTCTGAACCGGGATGGCGTTTTGGCACGCATGTCGAAAATGCCAGACCGTTCGCAAATCGCGCCGGTTGTCGCGGCTACCGTAATGTGGCGCCGCCCGACTGCAGCGGGTCGGTCGGTCGGATGGCGATCGGCGCTGTGTCTTGCTGCGAATAATTCACGCGCCGCGAAACTTTTCCGTCGGTTTGCCACCAGGTCCATTGCTCGACGGGGCGTCCGCCGACAAACTCACCGGCGGTTGTTTTCAGGCCGTTGGCGCCCCACCAAATCCAGACGCCGGTCTGGCGTCCGGCGGTGTAGGAGCCTTGCGCGGCTTTTTGTCCGTTGGCGTACCACCAAGTGAACTCGCCGGTGGGCTTTCCAAACTCGAACACGCCTTCCAAGCGGACTTGCCCATTGGGGTGCCAATGGGTTTGGGCGCCATGATCTTTGGAGGGGTCGTTTTCGTCGATTTCAAATTGGGCCAACTGTATATTCCACCAATCGTCGGGGGTTACGGTCACGATGCGCGGAGACAGCACTAGGCCCGACGCCTTTTTCTTTTTGTCGGAATAATACTCGGTTTTGGGCGCCAACTTCCGACCGGCCAGATACGTTTCCTTGCCGACCAACTGGCCGTCGTTCGTCCAACGCAGAACATCTCCGTCGACGAGGCCATGTTGGAAGGAGATTTCACGCACCAGTTGGCCCTCGACATTCCACCAGCGGGCTTTGCCATGTCGAACGCCGTGCTGGAAGTCGATCTGACTGACTTTTCGCATCAGGCTGTCGTGGATGACCCAGGCGCCGTGCAATTCGCCTCTGCGGAAATCGGCCTCGGAAAGAAACGGCGCCTGAAAATCTTTATACGGCTCTTCGCTCAGCAGCGACGATTCGTCGCGCTCGGCCATCCGCTTCCACTTGCCGTGCCGTTTGTCGCGTTTGAATGTGCCTTCGGCGATCAACACGCCGTCGGTCGCCCACATGCTCCATTCGCCGTGCCGCACCAGATTGCCTTCTTCGTCTTGGGCTATTTCCTTGGCGATTTTCAGACCGCCGTTGGGATACCGCTCTTGAACCAACTCGGTCTCGATGGCGCTCAGCCCCGATCGCAGCGGCGCGACGGCCGCCGCATCGTCGTCCGAAAGTTTTTCCTCGGCCGCCGTGCTCGCCGCCACTTTGGGCGCCTGCAAGGGTCTTGCAATGTTTTCGCTGAAGGAATTCGGCGCTAATTCCGCCGGCGGCGCTGCCGCTCGGATTGGCGCCGGTACTCTCTTGATGGGCGATTTCTTTTCTTTCCGGGAGGCCGCCGTTTCTATTCTGACAGACGAAAGCGCCGGTGTTTTTCGGTCGCCCACATGGTGAACTTCCGCTTCCTCGGCGCCTTTTACCTCGTCTTCTAGCTCGCTGGGCGGCGCCGGCGGCAGGTCGCGCAGGGCGCCGGCGGGAATTTTTGCAATCGGTTCGTTGGCGCTGGCCAACATTGCCTGAGAGAGGAATCCCGGCGTTTCACCTCCCCAAGCCAGGGAGAGCGGGCAGGAAATCGTGACCGCCAAACAAGCGTACGTTAACCAACGGAACAACATGATTCTCACCATTCTTCAGTCCAAGGGAGCTCCAGCGGTCGCCACGCCTCAAGCAGCCGAAGGCCAGACATTCGCATCATGATGTGCAAATGGGCCAAACCTTGCCGCGTGAGGCATATGGGCCGGAGTTCCGAGGAGGAACATTTCACCGGACGCTTCCGGCAAACGCAGATTCTTGCGGCGCCGCCGAGTATTCGCCCGACACCTGATATTCAGATCGACCGGCCAAACGCCAACTTCGAGAAATACTGGAACGACCCTCGCAATCCGACCGATCCTTCCATGCGCAACAATCGGCAAACTCCTCCAGTTGCGTCGGCCGACGCAACTGGGTTGAAACGCCGCGAAGCTGTTCTAAAATGGCTCAGGAATCGTCCGGAATTTACTTGCCGAATTAAAAGCCCGGCATTTTGAAAATGCCGGGCTTTTCTGAGTGACAACCGGTAACTTAGTCCCGCTCGATATATAGCTGTCGCATTTGTGTAGCCATCGTCGCCAGACGGTGGGTGAGCGGTGAACCATCCCACGCTCTGGCGAGCATGGCTACGACACTAATTTTCCGCTCGATGCTTATTTTCGGACGAGCCCTTAACCGCCGCAAACAGGAAAACGTGTTTTGCCTAGCCTGACTGTCGAAAACTACGCCAAGTGCATCTATTTGATTTGCACTCGGCAAGACGAAAAATCCGCCACCACCGGGCAGATCGCCGAAGCGTTGGAGGTTTCTCCCGGCACCGTGACGAGCATGTTAAAAACGCTCAAAGACGCCGGTCTGGGTGACTACAAACCTTACGAAGGCATGAAACTGACCGACGCCGGCAGGGCGCTTGCGCTGCGAGTTGTTCGCCGCCATCGCTTGATCGAACTGTTTCTCGCCAAAACGCTCGACATGAGTTGGGATGAAGTCCACGCCGAAGCCGAAAATATGGAACACGCCGTCAGCGACCTGCTGGTCGATCGGATCGACAAATTCCTCGGCTTTCCAGCACAAGATCCTCACGGCGACCCGATCCCCAAGCCCGACGGCGAAATTATTGCGCCCGCCGGCTGCCGTTTGGCCGACTGGAACTCCTCGCAATCGTTTCAAATCAACCGCGTCGTCGACCAAACGCCTGAATTTCTCCGCTACTTGAGCGAACTCGGGCTGGAACTGGGAACCACCGGTCAGATGGTCGGGCGGCAACCCGAAGCCGGAATTCTCACTTTCCAAACCGGCGGCGGCAACCACGCGCTTTCGATCGACGCCGCGGAAAAAGTTTTTGTCATCGCCGCGGAATGAATGCGGGGCGCCGTGCAAAAAATGTAAAAATAGGGCGAGTGCGGCAAAAGCTACCTTTGCGCGGGTTTGTGCAACGACGCTGTGTTGAAACGCCGATGCTATACATCGTCTGGCGAATCACTCACTTCGGAATCCCCTCAACCCATGCCCCAATGCTCTCAACTCGAGTACGTCCGAGAGACAATTCACGCACTGTTTCAAACCTCTGGGTTTCAAACCTCCGCGTCTGAAACCTCCGGCCAAACTTTCCCAGCCGAAGATCTGACCGAAACGATTTTGATTCGCAACGGCTGTTATTGCGGCCGCCGATTTGAACACGGCGGGCTTTCGGCGGTCTGGTTTATCGAAGAGGGCGAAATCAAGGTATTTGGCCAAGAGGGCCAACTTCAAGAATCGCTGCAAGTGCCGGGCGCCCCGCTCTTG
>JAJRWU010000100.1 GCA_024276655.1 Planctomycetota bacterium | reverse complement strand
GCGGACCGTTTACGCTTAGCCATCCTTGGCTCTCCCGGTGGCGTGATGATGTGATTGTCAAACACCAACCATCGCGGAGAGCCGCTTTTTTGTTAAGAACAGTTTAATCGCTTATAGCCTGAGTTCCCCTAAAGTGCAGGTTCATACGGATCGGCGACCCCTTTCTTCAGGTGATGGCACAGCAGCGGTGTCGAGCCTGTCGCTTGAGCCAATTCATTCAGCGATTTCAAGTACTCACCAACCACGAACAGATTACCTGCGTCCTGGCCCAGACCCATCATCATCAGATAGGTCGGGTCGAGGATTAGCACATCAAGTTCGTGTCCGGTGATGAACTCCCGCAGTGCCGAGATATGTTCGGCTTGATTCAACTGCGGCACATCGAAGCACCAGACGACATTCTCAAAGAATTCCAGAGACCAGTTCTTGGCCTTGCTGATGCGACGGGCAGTTTCCTGAATCGTGGCGGCTCCCGATTCCCCTGACATCACACCGACGCGCACCGCTTCGAGCACGTTGAATCGACCGAGAAACAGACCGGCGTGCGACCGCGAGAGTGCCAGGTCGATGCTGATATTCGTTTTGAGTGTTTTCTTCGGTCCGGCAATGATGCCCGGCTGTCCGCGCACCAGGAGACCATCAATCAGATAATTCAGCTCGTAGTCGTTCTCATTGAGTTCCCGTGAGGTGATGCCCTCGAAGTGAATTCCTTCGTCCGTCTTCTTTTCTTTCCCGAAATCCTGAGCGAAATGGTTCTCCACCAGCGCGACCGACACCTCATCCGGCGCGTAACGGGCCACACTGCCGGCGATTTGCTCGACTTCGCGGTCGTCGAGCGGCGGCTGGCAACGTTCGGCGTTGGCGCGCTGCAATGCGGCCAGAATCTCGGATTGCGACATTCCGACCCGGCGCATCGTGCCCGCCAGTCGCGCCAACGTGGCGTTGCGTTGGCCGCTTGGTATTCGGTTCGACTCCGGCGAATCGGCCGCGACATGGGCTAACGTGTGGCCATGTGTGGAGAGTGTGTCGAGTTGTTCGCTCAACCACGGCGGCGGCTCGGGGAGACTCTCCGGAGGATCGTCCAATGCCATCCCCTCAGCCCAGCGGTACGCCTTGCCTCCGGCCAGCACGGAAGGGGGCACGACGATGTAGCCGCCGTCGGCTCGTGTATCGACATGCGGTGCAATCCGGCCGGTCGTGTTCCGCCATGCCTTGTCCGGCGGTTGGCGAAAGACGTATTGCCGGCCATCATTCGCCGTCAACGACAACGGGGCGATGGCTAATTCCAATGCGCGGTCCGGGTTATCAGTTAGCCAGGTGCTCTCCGCATCGACATCGATCACCACCAACCTGCCCGTTGCGATCGCTACGTTGGCATTCGGTTGTCGCCTCCACCATCGTTCAATCTGTTCGGGATCGGTCGTCGCGTCGAGATGTCCATGTTCGGTGAGTGGCCTCTTCGTACCCGGCGCGCAGGGGAAGACTGGATAGCCGAATTCGGCGTACCTCCAGGCAGAGTCTCGTAGATTGCCTCGGTGATCCATCAACCAACCCCCCTCGCAACTATCGATCAGATCATCTTGGCGAGACGCTGACAAAGTATTACAATGTAATTACATGGCAACCAGAAAGGAGAAAATCTGATGCAAATCGATCTTGTTAAAATCGGCAATTCGCAAGGCATCCGCTTGCCCAAGTCGATCATTGAACAGGCCGGGTTGACTGCGCAGCTTGAGCTGGAGGTTTCCGATGGATCCATCACGATCCGCGCGGCCAAACGTCCGCGACAGGATTGGGAGCAAGCGGCCACCGCCTGTGCCGCATCGGGAGACGACCGGCTCGACGAATGGGACGCGACCCTCTCCGATTTCGCAGGAGAATGGTGATGAAACGTTTCGAGGTATGGCTGGTCAATCTCGACCCGACCGTCGGTGGCGAAATCAAGAAGACACGCCCTGCCGTGATCGTTTCGCCGGACGAATTGAATGCCCATTTGCAAACGGTCATCGTTGTTCCGTTGACGACGGGCCGTGTTTATCCCTTCCGCGTCGCCACGCGGGTCCAAGGGAAGAAAGGGGTCGCGGCGGTCGACCAACTCCGAACCGTCGATAAACGCAGGCTGGTCAAGAAAATCAGTACGCTGCGCGGTAAGACGGCAGAACGTATTCTGGCTGCACTCTCTGAGATGTTTGCTCTGTAGATTCAAAACGGAACCTCCTCCAGGTCGACGTCCTCCCAGATCGGGCTCGGTTCCGGCATTTCGCCCAGTTGGTATCCGACGATGCGATCGTAGCGCTCACCGGCAATGCTGCGGACAGTGATTTTTTCTGTATGGGCCACCGCCCCGACTTCAGCCAGTTCGACCGCTTGTTTCGCCGTGTCGGGAACGGGATCGTGAGATCGCCCCTTCCACCACAGCACCGCTTTCTGCCGTGCGTAGCCGGTGTGCTCGAAGCAAATGAACTCCGATTGCCAGTGGTCGAGATCCAATCGGTAATCGACCCGCATGGAGCGTGGCGCATCGTCAGGGGCATCACGTTTCTGATGCACGGACCACGCGATGTCGCGAACTTCGTATTCGACATCAGTCACTTGTCCCGACAGAATGCCCGCACTGGTCGCCTTTTCGTCATGCCGTTTGCGGTCGGGCGGCGGAAACTCGTAACCGCAGTCGGGGCACCTGGCATAGCCGGCGGCAATCACTGAGCGGCATTCGGGACACTGCTTCGCCGGAGCGGTTCCATCACCGCGATCGTCCCGTTTCTCGATCTCGATGGCATCGACCGGGCCGTGTCGCAACACGTTGCCGCCGAAGTCGAGCACCAGGCAATTTTGCTTTCCGGGATGCAGGCGGAACCCACGACCGCAATTCCCGAGGATGGCGACCTTGCCGTTACGCCGAGTGACCAGCGTCCCCATCTCGGTCGTCAAGCACCAGACCCACTCATTGCGTTCGAACTCGACAGGCTGGAAGCGGCATCGGCGGGGGACCAGTTCGTTGCGATCCTCCCGTGATCCTCCGACGTAGGCGACGCACTGCGGCTTGACGTAGATCATCCATTGTGGCTGAGGGGATCGGTTCCAATCGCTGGGCTTCTGCACGATGCGGGAGATGTTGCATCGGTAGCCCCGCTCGATCGCGAGCTGCTGGATGCGGTCGGCCATCAACGAGAACATCGCGACGAATGTCTGTCCACATCTCCATGTCGGTAATCACTCATTTTCCTCGTGATTCTAAGCATTGTGTGACTTGCATCGATCGTTCGATCGCTGCAAGTCTTGCTCAAAATCAACGAGTAAGGGGTATGAGCGAGGCACTTTTCAAAACGGCAAAAAGCCCCGGAAAAGCGCTGCAATATCCGACCGGTGTTTACACCACTTGTGTCGATGACTCCGTCGTGGAAGAAACGATTCCACACTTACCAGAGATTATCGGCGATATGGTTCGTGTGCCGAGATTCACCGGCGATCGGCCAGGTGAAGTCGGTAGCTTACGACCTTGCGATTTGGATCGCTCTACCGAAGTGTGGTTTTATCGTCCCTGCCAGCACAAAACCGAGCACCACGACAAGGACCGCGTCATTGCGATTGGACCACAATCTCAGCAGGTGTTGCCGCCCTATTTGGTTCGAGACTCAGAGAGCTGCTGCCCCGAAACGCCGAGCGTCGGATCAATACACGACCGCCAATTATTGCCGAGCGATTCACCGTGCGTGCGAGAATTCGGGGACTGAGAAGTGGCCGAGAATAAACAGGCGGCCCAAGATTTCGTCGCGAAATTGAAGAACCAGTTGCACCGGGCGTTGCACCAACGGGGCGGGCAACGGTTGGTTCCATTGGGCTCCGTTGGGTTTTCGGCCAACGGAGCTTCCGTGTCACAGAGGGCCGTTTGAGCCTAGCGGGTAGGCTTCTCTGGGCCTCCATGGGGTTTCTCGCTAAAAGCGAGGCCGAGGGGACTCGAACCCCCAACCACCGGATCGACAGTCCGGTACTCTAACCAATTGAGCTACGGCCCCAAAGTATTTACGCCTCAAGCGGCTTGAAAAAGACAGTCGCGTCAACAGGATGCAAACGCCTCAAACCTTGATCAAGCGAAGTATAAGCTAAATGTGTCGTGTCGTCTATGTTAGGCGAGCGGCGGATAAGAATTTACCAATGGTATTTTTCTTGATCACCCAAAAGCCCGGCATTTTCAAAATGCCGAGCTTTTAACTCGGTAAATTTTCATCCGCCGCTCGCCTTAGAGCCGCTCGATAAATAACGGTCGCATTTGTGTAGCCATCGTCGCCAGACGGTGGGTGAGCGGTGAACCATCCCACCACGCTCTGGCGAGCATGGCTACGACACTAATTTTCCGCTCGCCTTAGGATTCCGCCTCGCGAACGATATTTCCTTGAGGATCCATTACCCCCACTTTGGTAGACCGTGTTATTCGCAGCGCCGCAGCCAAGGCCTCTAGATTCGTAATCGCGACGTAGGCCCTCTGTTTCGAAAAACGTAGCCGTTGTAGGGCCTCGCCGAGCGAGGCGGTCGTGGCTATGTCGATCAGCCGTTCGTCGGACCGTATCTGGAGTACGTTTTCGGATTCGTAAACTGTTCCTCCGTAACGCTTTAGTATTCGATTGGATGTCGCTCGCTGCGCCTTGTTCGCCTTCGTCATTTAAGTGCCATTCGTTGACTGCAATATATCATTCCCTGACGACAAGTCGATTTTTCAACAGAAAACCAACAAAAACAGCTTATATATTAGTGTGTTCGTATTTAATGCACCAGAGGTGTCTACCATATTTGCGCCTTTCACAACTCTGCAACAAAAAGATCTTTCAGCACGGCTAGACAGGGCCAACCAATTCTTGCAGAATACTTAATCCTTCCTGTTTTGCGGCTGTCCCACTTTTGGGGGCGATTGGCCGCCCGTGCCGACATTCCAAATTCCATACGCGATTTCCGCCAGCCCATGCCAAATACTAAAAGCGCCGAAAAAAGACTCCGCCAAAACGTCACTCGCCAGCAGCAGAATACGTCGATCAAATCGGCCATGCGCAAGCAAATCCGCAAAGTGCGTGAAGCTGTTGCCGCCAATCAGCTTGATGAGGCGGAGCAGGTGTTTCGAGTAGCGGCCAAACACCTCGACCGCGCCGGCGCCAAAAACGTTATTCATCGCAATACCGCGGCGCGGCTGAAATCTCGCCTGCAACGCTTGATTCGAAAAGCCAAGGCGACTGCTGTGGTTTAACGCCGGCGCCGGTTGCGAAGCCCCGGTAACGCAGCTTGGCGCATCCGTTCGGGCTCTCGTGTTCCCACGCTTTCTCAGGCCGTTGGCAGGGTGAACGCGAACGTGACGCCATGCCCGGCGTTTGGTTTGACGCTGAGTTCGCCTTGGTGCGATTCAATAATTGAATGGCTGATCGCGAGCCCCATGCCCATGCCGTTTGCTTTGGTCGTGAAAAAAGCGTCAAACACTTGGGCGGTGCTATCGGGCGGAATCCCCACTCCGGCATCGCACACCGAAACCGTCGCGGTATGGGCGGCGGTCTGCGAACTGATGATCGTCAAGCGTCGACGATCCGCCGGCAATTCGGCGACCGCCTCCAAGGCATTGCGATACAGATTGACCAGAACCTGCTGTATTTCAATACTGTTGACCAACACCCTCGGCAGCGACGATGCAAGCTCCACATGCAGCCGCACCTGCTTCTTTTGAGTTTCCGCTTCCAGGAGTTCAACCACCTCGATCACGATGTCGTTCAGGTTGCAAAGTGTTCGCGCGCTCAATTCATTGTGGACATGATTTCGAATCCTGCGCACGATCTCCCCGGCTCGAATGGTTTGGTTTTCAATTTTCCGCAGGAGTTCGCTCAGATCGGCGTTATTTGGCGTGAGCGTTTTGCTCAGCATTTGTTGTCCCACATAACAATAATTCGCAGCGGCGCTCAACGGCTGGTTGAGTTCGTGCGCTAGTTCGCTGGCCATTTCTCCCATGGTGCTAACCCGACCCATGTACGCCAATTGCTCCCTTAACTCTCGGGCCTTTTCGATGGCGCGTGTGCGCAGGGTGATGTCTTTCCAGGCGCCGACCAAATGGCTTGGTTCACCATCGGGGCGTCGGCTGAGATGCACGCAGTCCCAGAAGTCGCGGTAAGATCCGTCTCGCACTTTCCAGCGGTACTCGCTCTCGGCTTGGCCGCTTTCAAGCAAACGGTCCAAATTCTCCAAAACGCGGGGCGCGTCGTCGGGATGGATTCGGCTTCTCCAAAACTCGGGCTTGCCGAGGAAATCGTGGGGTGAGAATCCTGTCAGGTCGACGACGTTATCGCTCAAAAAGGTGGACGTGAATCCTGGGTCGGGGCGGCAGGTGTACGAAACCAGCGGCAGCGACGCCAAGATCAGCGAAAGCTGCTCCGTGGCGGCCAGTAGCTTCGCCTCGGTTTTCTTTTGCTGGGATATGTCGAGCACAAAACAGACGCCCATCGCGCCGGACGCCCCCTCTTGCGAAGCAGCCCAGACAATCGCCGGCACATGGCGGCCATCGAAGCCGATAAATTCCTTCTCGAAAGGCCGGCAAACTCCAGATTCGGCAACTTCGCGCAGCGCTTGCCGGTCTCGATCACGATCTTTTTCGGGCGTCATTTTCGCGACGTTGAGTTCGCCCGCTCTCACGTTTTCGATCGTGGCGCCGATCATTTTCAGAAAATGGTCGTTCGCATCAAGGACGTTACAGTTTTCATCCCAGGAGAGCATTCCCAAGATATCGGAATCGGCAATCCGGCGAAGTTGCTGGTGGCTGGGGCGGAATCTCGGCGAGAGCGTCGGTTCGCACGGCCTCGGTTTTTCCCCTGTTTTCCCAGGCAAGCCGGCGTTCTTGGCCTCGGCCAACTGCTGTTGCAAACCGCGAATACGCGCCTGCAGTTGCTCGATTTGCAACTGCGTTTCAAGAGTTGTTGCATCTGCCATCGTACCGCCCCCCACCGTTTGTTTGGCTGCTCCGCAGGAGCGTTCGACACAGTTCCGAGATGGTTGCAACCCAGCATCGGCGCCGACTCAGGCGACAAACGAGGGCTGCTCTCTGATCTCGCATTCTACCGCGTTTCTTGTCAAACTAGGGATTGTTTCAAAACTTCGTACGATCTATGTATAAACGACGAGCAGCGGCGCCCGTCGTGCCGTCAAAAATCCGAGTGTTGACACAAAGCCTGGCATCTTCCCGCATTTGGGCTTCCAGCAGTTCTGGAAGATTTGTACGGCAAATACGGAGATAAGTACAGACGTGGCTGTATTGGCGGATTTTTTTCCCTGGTTGATCGCGATGGCGGTCTTGCTGGCCTGCTCTGCTTTTTTTTCCGCCAGCGAAGCTGCGCTCTTTTATTTGCGGCACGACGACCGGAAGGCGCTGCGCGACGGAAACCGATCGCAACAAATCGCCGCGGCGCTGCTCGACCATCCCGACCGCCTCCTTTCGGCGGTGCTTTTTTGGAACCTGGTTTTGAACATGGCTTACTTCGCCATCGCCTCGATGGTGGGTTTGCGATTAGACCGCGCCGCAAACGTCAACGCCTCGCTGGCGCCGACGTTCGCCGTTGCCGCCTTGGTGGCGATCATCTTCTTTGGCGAAATGGCGCCAAAAAGCGTGGCCGTTCTTTGGGCTAAGGGCCTCGCCGGAATGGTGGGCGCCCCGCTGGCGTTGGCGGTCCGCGCTGTAGACCCCGTGATGCCGGCCTTGCGATTGGCGAACTTGCTGTCGCTGCGATTGGTTTGGCCCGGTTTTCGAGCCGAGCCCTATCTGGAGGCGGCCGACTTGGAACGCGCGATCGACCTCTCGACCGAAGATCGTCAAATCGCCGACCAAGAGCGTTTCGTGCTGAACAACATTGTGCAGCTTTCCGAAACGCGAATCGACGAACTGATGCGTCCTCGAACGCAGTTTCGGACGTTTCGTCCGCCGATATCTTGGGACGACCTGCGTGGTGACGAACCGCCCAGTGGCTACGTGCTCGTGACCGAACGCGACAGCGAAGACGTGGATTCGGCCATTCTCCTGAGCCGCCTGTTCGACGCCTCCCAAGATCATTTCGAACACTACGGCGAACCGGTATTGGTCACGCCGTGGTGCGCGACTGCCGCGCAAGTGCTGCAACGGATGAAAGAGCTTGAGCGGCGCGTCGCGGCGGTGGTGAACGAATATGGAGAAACGGTCGGCATTGTCACGTACGAAGACCTCATCGATTCCATTTTTGGCCGTGAATCAGGTCAGGGAAAGCTGCGCCGGCAGTTCGTTGAGGCCGTTGCCGACGACACCTGGCGCGTCTATGGGCTGGCCAGCATCCGGCGATTGGCTCGTCGGTTTCACGTCAAGATTCCCAGCAGCAAGAGCGCCACGGTTGCCGGCGTGGTGCAAGAGCAGTTGCAAAGGCTGCCCGTCGTGGGAGACCGTTGCATTTTCGGCCCCTTCTACTTTCATGTGGTGGAGGCGCCGCGTCGGGGCCCAATGACAATTGAACTCAAACTGCGTTCCGCCGCGGAGGAGGGTTCATGATCTTGCTTGCGGCGTTGGGTTTCTTGATCGGGTGTCTGCTGAGCGCGTTTTTTAGCGGCTCTGAAACCGGATTTTATCGTGTGTCTCGGGTGCGGCTGGTGCTCGACGGACTCGGCGGCGACCAGATTTCACGCAGCCTGTTGTGGTTAACCAACAACCCCAGCCTGTTCGTGGCGACAACCTTGATCGGCAACAACGTCGCCAATTACCTGACTTCTCTGGCAATCGTGTTGGCGGCTCGGGAAATTTTCAGCGAAAGCGCCTTCCTGGCGGAAATAATGGGGCCGATCATTTTCGCACCGATCGTCTTCGTGTATGGCGAACTGTTGCCGAAGAACATGTTTTTTCAGGCCCCGAATCGGCTGTTACGATTTATCGGCCCGCCATTTTTGCTGTTTGGGCTGCTGGTGTCTCCGTTGTCGGCTCTGCTTTGGGCGCTCAACCGGGGGTTGCAAACGTTGTTCGGCGAGTCGCCGGAAAAGGTGCGTCTGACTCTGGCCCGCAAGGAGTTGCGACGCGTGCTGCAAGAAGGCCATGACGCTGGAATTCTCGTGCCGGCGCAAAAATCGGTCGCTCATAATTTGTTTGAACTCACACAACAAACGGCCGGTCGATTTTGTATTCCGGAAACACGCGTGGTCCGGGTGCGAATCGGCGACCGCAGGTCGG
Organism: Planctomycetota bacterium; assembly: GCA_024276655.1. GTDB lineage: Bacteria > Planctomycetota > Planctomycetia > Pirellulales > Pirellulaceae > SZUA-33. Next base: position 17,630 of record JAJRWU010000100.1, on the reverse strand, counting down.
AGGTCCTTCGGCTGGCGCGCCGGCATCGTGCGACGCACTTTCCAGTAAGTGAAAAAAAGAGCAACCGCCTGGTCGGGTATTTGCGCGTGGTCGACTTGCATCTACACGACGCGCCCGAGATTGTTTCCAGCCTGCTGCGGCCCTTGCTCTCGATTGCTCACTCGGAATCGCTGGTGGCGGCGTTGATTAACATCCGCTCCCAACAAGCAGCGATAGCCAAAGTGGTTGATGAACAAGAGCAGACGCTCGGCTTGATCTACGCCGAAGATCTGATTGATGTCATTTTTGGCGGCGAATAATCACTGTTCGCCATCCGGCAAATGGGCCGCGTCGTGGACCGATTCCTCGACGTAATCGCACTGGGGCAAGGCGGCGAGAAAACGGCGGCCATAGCGTTTGGTCTTCACGCGGGGGTCTAGCAGAACGACCAGCCCTTCATCTTGTTGCGTGCGGATGAGGCGTCCAAAACCTTGGCGAAGCTTGATGATCGCCTCGGGAACTTGGTATTCCATGAACGGGTTGCCGCCCGCGGCGCGAATGGCTTCCAGTCGTGCTTCGAGCAACGGTTGGTCGGGCGGACGGAACGGCAGCTTGGTGATGATCACGTTCCGCAGCGCATCGCCGGGAACATCGACGCCCTGCCAGAAACTATCCACTCCGAACAACACGCCCCGCGGGTTGGCCTTGAACTTCTCCAGCATTTGATTCCGGGGGACGCCGTCGGCTTGGCTGTACAAACCCAGATTATGCTCGGTCAGCCAGCGGCTGAGTTTTCCGGCTACACGGCGCATCGATTCATAACTGGTGAAGAGCACGAAGGCGTGGCCGTCTGTCCTCGCGACATACCGCTCGATCATCGCAACGCACTGTTGTTCAAAGGCCAGTTTTTCCTTGGTGGGGTCGGGCATATCGGGCACGACAATCAACTGGGCCTGGCGGCGGTAGTCGAAAGGACTCCCCAACTGCAAGGTTTTGCACTGCGACAAACCGACCCGATTTCTGAGGAACTGGAATTGATCTTTTTCACCGCCATCGGCCGAGAGCGTGGCGCTGGTCAGGATGACGCTTTTCGTTTTATTGAAGAGATGTTCTTGCAACGTGGGGCCGATATTGATCGGCGCCGCCGCCAGCGAAACCAGGGTGCGTCCTTGCCGCGAGGCGCGGGTCTCGACCCAATACACGGCGTCTTCCATTTGCTGGACGCACCAGTTTTCCAACTCGCCGGCCAGAAGTTTGAGGCGGTCGGCGGCGGAGGTAAAGTCTTGCCGTTGGTTGTCGTCATCGATGCCATCGCCCCGCTGTTTGACGAGTTTGGCCAGACTCTCCAGCATCGGGCTGAGAGTATTAATAACCGGCGGCGGCTCGCGCAAGCGTACGCTGCCGCTGGTTCCGTAGCGGGCGATGAACTGTTCAAAAAACTCGTCGCAGCGGTAACGGCACATGAGCACCGATTGTTGCCCACTTTGGAATTTATGATGTACGAACAGGCCCTTGTTGGCGCGGTCGTTGTACAGTTTGTTGAGCACGTATTCGATTTGGCCCGACTTGACCGCCAAGCCGAGATGGTCGCCCGCGACCGCCTCCAGGGAGTGGGCTTCATCGAGAATGACGGCGTCGTACTTGGGCAGCAGATTCACGCCCACGCGCCGCAACGCCAAATCGCTGAAGAACAAGGCATGATTCACGACCAGAATCTGGGCATTGTAGATTCTGCGGCGAGCGCGGTAGTAGAAGCACTTGTCGTAGGTTCCGCAATTTTTTCCCAGGCAATTCGAACTCTCGCTGGCAACTTCGTCCCACACCGAATGGGTGGGCTGAAAATCGAGATCGGCCCGAGAACCGTCCTCCGTTGCGACGGCCCAGCGCCGCAGTTCCCGAATATCGTGCATTTCCGCTTCGCTACGAAACAGGCTGGCGGCGCGTTCGGTGGCCAACTCCAAGCGGCGAAGGCTGACATAATTGCCGCGGCCCTTGACGAGCACGGCGGAAAAGTCGCGAGGAATCACGCTGTTGAGCAGCGGCAGATCCTTGGTCATCAACTGCTCTTGCAGGCTGATGGTGTTGGTGGAAATCACGATGCGGCGGGGCGGTTTTTTTTCCTCTTTTTTCGCCCCACCCGCCCCTTTTCCGCCTTCAGGTAGCGTGGTGTGGAGAATGGCCGGCGTCAGATAGGCGAAGCTCTTGCCCACGCCCGTGCCGGCTTCAACCACCAAATGGCCGCCCTGCTGGAGCGTATCGGCCACTGCTTCGGCCATGGCCAATTGCTGCGGCCGTTGCTCGTATTGCTTGAGCCGGGCGGCGATGCGTCCCTGGGGACCGAGAATATCTGCGACGTTCAACATGCCCGACAACTTACCAGCCGGGCGCCGTTTCGCCTAGTTTCAGCCGCTGGAAATACGTCTCGCGCCAAGCAGCGTGCGATGCGCACTTGGCATTTCTTGACCGTTCACGGTTGCGATTTGATTGCGGTGCATTCCTGGCGCAATCCAGCCGCAGTGCTCGTTCTAGCGACTAGCTTATCCTCCAGACAAGAAACTCAACGTCCAACTGGGGCAAAACATAACCTCAGCCTTGCCCGCATTTGAAAAAGACGGAATCGTTCTTGGACAGGTACTTAGAAACGGTCCCGAATTTACCTACCGAAATAAAAGCCCGCATTTTGAAATCGCCGAGATATTCCTTGCTACAACCCTCGCCTCATTTCTCGGATGAGACAGGTTGCGGCCCCACGGCCTCATCGAAAAACAGTTGCAGGCCGTTCTTCAAGATTTCTCCCAGCTTGATTTCCTCCCCGCTGGAGGCCAGTTTCGCCCGGCCTTGCTGCTTCAAATCGAACAGCACGATTGCCCGCCGCCCCGCTTGGCTAAACGCGAGCGCGTACTCCCAAGCCGGCTCTCCGGAAGTTTCTTTCACCGGCGGCCAAATGTAACTGGCGTCGACAATCAAGGCTTGCCTCGCATGCGCGATGCCTCGTGCATGGGAAAGATCGCGCCGCAAGGTGATGGCGGATTCATCAATCGCCAGCGGCCCGTCCGCCACCGAAAGCGGGGGCTCGAACACCCACAGTTCGATGTCGTCGGCCTGCCGGATGAGCCAAGCGGCGTCGGCGCCCCAAAACGCGAGTGCTTGCCTACCCTTGGCGTATTGCGCCCACCAAGCTGCCGCCGCGGCGAGAACCGCCATGGCGAACATGCCAAGAATCACCGCTTTACCTCGGTTCACGTTGGTCTATCCATTTCCGGTTCAAGGGCTTTTTCGAGTTCAGGGTGGCCGTGGTGGGCCGGTTTAAGATGCGGGGCCCGCCAAGTATACTGATGCCCGGAGCGAAAATGCACAAGGGAGCGCATCGGCGGAAGCCGTTACTAACACTAAACATGCATTGGAGAGCAAAACATGGCCGATAAGTTTGATCCTTATCGTGAAGCGCTGGTCATGGAGGAAACCACGGTCTGGCCCGAGGAGTACGGCGAACTGAGCGACGATGAAAAACGAAGCGTCGCGCAAGCGCTCCACGCCGAGCCGCAAAACTGTTCGCAGTTGGCGTACCTGCGCGTACACACCGGCTTTTGCCGCCAGATTACCGTCACGGCCGACGATTACGAACGCGTTGCCGCCTGATCGGCGAAATATTTCTTGAGCCATGGGAGAGAAGTTTGGCGAGCCAGACGTCTTGCGTGCGCGTTGCATTATCAGACCGCGCCTACGACATTCAAATCGGCGCGGGGTTGCTCGCCACGGCGGGCGAGTTTGTCGGCTGCTGCGCGGCTGCCAAACATTACGTCGTGATCACCGACGGCAACGTCGGCCCGCGGTTTGCCGATGCGCTTTGTGAGTCGTTCGCTTCTCTGGAAGACGCCCGCCTCGACGTGCTCTCATTCACCGCCGGCGAAGCCAGCAAGAACATCGGTTCGATGCAGCGCCTGTGGGAGCAGATGTTGGAAATCGGCGCTGATCGCAGCACGGTGGTAATCGCGCTGGGCGGCGGCGTCGTCGGCGACATGGCCGGGTTCGCAGCCGCCACTTTTACCCGTGGACTGCCGTTCGTGCAGATTCCCACCACGCTGTTGGCCGATGTCGATAGCAGCGTTGGCGGGAAAGTGGGGGTGAATCTTCCCGGCGGCAAGAATATGGTCGGCGCGTTCTGGCAGCCGCAAGGCGTTTTGATCGACACCGACCTGCTCGCATCGTTGCCCGATCGAGAATATAAGGCGGGGCTGGCCGAGGTGGTGAAGTACGGCGTCATTCTGGACGAAGCCTTCTTCGCGTATTTGGAGGGCTGCGTTGCACCGCTGCTGGCTCGCGATCCTGCTGTGCTTCGCCAGGTGATTTCCCGCTGCTGCCAGCTCAAGGCCGAAGTCGTGGTGGCCGACGAACGCGAGGAAACCGGCGTTCGCGCCGTGCTGAATTATGGCCACACCTTCTGCCACGCGTTGGAAACAGTGACCGAATACCGCCGGTTCCTGCATGGCGAAGCGGTGTCGCTCGGCATGTTGTGCGCTTCTCGCTTGGCCGAAGATTTGGGACGAGTGGAGCGCCGCGTCACGGCGCGCCAGTCTGATTTATTACAGGCCATCGGCCTACCGATTGAGGTTCCCAAGCTCGACGGCGACGCCCTCACCGCAGCGATGTTGAAAGACAAAAAAACCCGCCACGGCAAGCTGCGTTTCGTATTGCCCACCTGCATCGGCCATGTAGACGTCGTGGACGGCGTCTCTCCCGACCGCGCCAAAAAAGCGTGGTGGCCCAAGTAGGCGCCACTCAAAAGAACTCGGGCGTTTCAGAAGCCCCGCTTTTTGAAAAAGCCGGCCTTCTCGCTTGCTCAGCCGGCGAACAACTCTTTTTGAGAGCCGTCGGCCAATGGCCGTGAATCCACCGGCGCCCCGAGTTCTTGTGTGAAAAGCACATCGGCCGGCAGGTTTTCCAGCGCCAACCGCACGAGGTGTTTGTGGTGCGTGAACAAAATCACTTGTGTGTGTTGCGAGAGTTCCGCCAGCACTTGGAGCGCGGCCACGGCGCGGGCGTCGTCGAACTGGATCAGGATGTCGTCGACGATAAAGGGCAGCTTTGGCCCAGATTGCAAACGATGCTCCAAGCTGGCCAGCCGCAACGCCAAATAAAGTTGGTCGCGGGCGCCGGTGCTCATCTGCTCCTTGCCGATATCTTCCCTGGCGAGGGCATCGGCGCCAACCGATCGCCTGCCAATGAGTTCCGAGCCGGCGTCGTTGGTGTTCAGTCCTGAAAAGGATCCACCGCTGAGTTGGCGAAAAAGTGTTTCCGCCCGCGCAACGACCGGACCTTTTTCATTTTTTTTGCGATGCCGGGCAATCGCTTCGTCGAGCACCAGCGAAGCGACCTTGGCCCGCAAATACCGCCGCGTTTCCCGCCGCAGCTTCGCCAAAATGCGTTCGGCCGCCTCGTCGGCGCGGGCGGCTTCGTCTGAGGCGTCGATGCGGTTCAATTCGGTGCGCGCGGCGCCGATATTTTGGTCAAGCTCCTTGAGCGATTTCCGCCACAATGCGATTTCCGACTCCAACGCTTTTTCCTCGGTTCGAGCTTGCTTGAAGTCGCGTTGTTGCTCTCTGGCGGCGAACACCTCGAGCGCCGCGCCGCGCGCCGCAGACTCCAGCCGGCGGGTCATCTGTTGGCATTTTTCTTCCAAGCCGCGAACTCGGCGAGATTGCTCCTCGATTTTCTCCAGATCGTCTTCCGGACCACATTTAGCGCTCCGGCGGAGGGCGTCGAGCAGAGCCCGGGATTTTTCGATTTCGTTTTCCGCTTTCGCCAACCGTTGTTGCTGCTCTTCGCGTTGTGCTTGCAGCGTTTTATGGATTGCGGCCCGCTCTTGGGCAACGCCCGATCGCTTGGCCAGTAAATCGAGCGCCTGATGCGGCGACAAATCGGCGGGAATATTGGCGGCGGCATCACATACCTCGGCTACGTCTTGGGCGAACTGCGCCATGTCGCGATCGATATCGGCCATACGAGCGCGCAGCGCCGCGGCGGCTTTGCTTTTACTTTCGTATTCGTCGAAACATCGCATCACGGCAGAGGCCATGGCCGGCGTGGCGCCGGGCTTCAGATTGATTTGCGGCATCAGCCGCTCCCACGCTTCGCGCCACTGCGCAAGCCCCGCTTGGGCTTCGCGCGCTTCCTCTTTTTCCTTGACGGCTTCGGCTTGCTCGCGTTTGCTATCGCGTTCGATCTTCCGACGTTCTTCCGTTTCACGCTCGATTTCGCGCACCGCCGCTTCGCAAAGTTCGAGCACTTCATTCCGACCGCCCCGCGTTTTCTCCGAACACGGATCCGACAAAGCCGCCAGCAACTGCCGACGTTGCTCATCGCATTGCTCTTGCAGACGTTCTTGTTCCTGTTGCTTGTCGCGGAAGTCGGCAATATTCCGCAGTCCGATCTCGCATTGCTCCAGCCAGGCGTGCATTTCCTTCGGTGGCAAAACAGGCGTTCCGATTTCCTCCCAAAACGTTTTCCAGGCGTTTTGTTTTTCCTGCAACTTTTGTCGCGCCGCTTCAAGTTGGCCGCGAAGCTGTTCCTCGCGTTGCGCACATCTAGCCAACTCGGCCAAGGCTTGCGTTTTTTCGGCCACCTGTTGGGCTTCATGACGCAGCCGATCAGCGGTATCGTCGGCGCGGCGCACGCAGCGTTCGTATTCCGCGAACAAGGCCGCTTCCGCATCGTGAGAATTCTCGGGAGCGGCCGCGTCAAGAAACGCCGCTAGTTCTTCGGCAAGGCGGTCAACGCCCTGCGAAATGATTCGCCAACCTTCGTCGCGCCGGCTGCGCGCCGCGGCAAGATCAGCTTCGGTGGGTACATCGCCGCAGTTTCGCAACGATTCCAAATCGGCCTGCTTTTGGGCGATGGTCTTGGCGTTTTGTTGTTGGTCTCGCTCGACGGAAGTCCGCTCGCCTTCCGCTTGTTCGCAGGCTTGCGCGAGCCGCTCCACCGTTTCAGGATTCGGCCGGGGGAGTTGTTCAAGATCGTGCAAGTCGCCCTTCCAGGGGTGAAGTTTTTTGAGGGATCTTTTGGCCGCGCGTTGGCGTTTCGCCGTCTCGGCGCCAATCGCCGCCAAACTAGCTTCAAGATCTCCGGCGGTTTGCGCTTTCCGAATAGCCTGTTTGAGCGGTTCGGCGTTTCTGGCCGCCGGCATGTTTTGCAGCCGCCGCCGGTTTTGTTCGACCTGCGCCTCGGCCTCGATAATGCGGCGGCGCGATTTTTCCACAGCCGCGACCAACGCGCCATGTTTTTGCGAAAGTTCTTCGATGGCGGCGTGCAGGGCGGTAGCACCGGCGTTTTGGCCGTCCGCCATGCTCGGCTTCGCCGGACCGATATCTTCGGCAATGGCGGCCATCTCGGCGGTCAGCCGGCTGCATTCGTGTTCCAGTCCGGGGCGATCCTCGGCTGCTTTGGCAACAGCGCCGGCCTGATTTTTTAGCTCGTTGATGCGATCTGCCAGAGCGAGAATATTTTCGTCGGGCGTCGACGAAAGGAGTTCGCCCCGGAGCGATTTCAACCCTCGTTCCGATTCGCGCTTCGCCTGCCGCTGCTCCACCAAGATGCGTTCGATTTCTTTCCGCTGTTTGCCGAAGTGTTCGGGCAGACGCGGCGTGTTTTCCAGCGTTTTTAATTCGGCTTGCACGCGAGGCCATTCATGCAAATCTTGTTCGGCCTGGATGATGCGATGCAAATCTTCGAGATCGGTTTCCCGCTCGGCGATTTTCTGACTGAGTTGCTTTCGCTGCGTCTCTAGTTTTTTTACCGCATCGCTCATTGCCTGCCACGACTTACTCGACGTTTGCGCCGCCTTGACGATATCTCGCTGCGCTTTGTAATCGCGAAGCAGTTGATTGACGTTCGACTTTTTGGCCCTTGGCGCGAACAAGGCTTTCGCTTCGTCGTTTAACGCGGCTTGCACTTGCAGTACTTGCGGCATTCCCGCGGCGGCCGAAAACAGCATTTTTCCCATGTCGCCTTCGCCCTTGAGCACGGCTTGACCGCCGGCGGTCAGTTCCGCGTGGTCGATGCCGAATAGCGCGGCGAAGGCCTCTCGGTCAACGCCGCCGAGAATCTGACGCAGCCACTGTGGTTCGACCGACTGGTCGTCGTCGACCCGGCGCAACGAATCTTTATTCTTCTTGACCCGCCGCAGCGCATGCGTTTCTCCGTTGTCCAAACGAAGCACGGCCCCGATTTGCAGTTTGCGTTTATCGTGGATGAAGTCGTCGTCGGTGCGCAGCGGAATGCCGAACAGAAACGCGCTCAAAGCCCGCAGGGCCGATGTTTTTCCCGCTTCGTTCGCGCCATAAACGATGTGCAACCCTGGGGCGCCGCCCGACCAATCGAGCGTGGCGTTGGTGAAAGGGCCATAGGCCGTGAGGTCGAGTTGAAGAATTTTCATTCGTCCGCCTCTTCTTCTTGCAAACGGCCCCATAGCAGAGCCTCTGCTTCGGCCAACACCTCGCGCAGATCCAACGGATCATCGTCTTCGTCGGCGCCGCCGGGTGTTTCGGCTGCATCGCGCCAAAATTCCGGCGGGATTTTACCTCGTAACGAAGCCAACTCGCCGCTCATGACATCAATCGGGTTTTCCGCCGACTTCCACTCCCGCACGATATCGGCTAGTTCCGCCATGGGCGTGTCTTCCCAGGCCGAGCGATCAAAATCGATCTGCGGCGCGGTGCGGAGTTTGACTTCCTCGATCCAAACCTTGCCCGCAGATTCCGTCGTTGCCGCGGCGCGTATTTCGTTCTCCAGCCGTTCAGGATGCGCCGCCAAGTTGAGATGCAGCGAGGTGCGACCGGTCAGTTCCACGCGCACCGCCAGGGGCATCTCTTGGTGCTGCTGGCAAATCTTCCGCAGGGCGTGTGAAAATCGGTCCAACAACTCCGTGCGCGACTCCGCGTCGGCGGCGTCAAGCTGGCAAAGCTCCCAGCGAAAAACATCCAACGATCGGAATTCGACGCGCGGCGCGGCGGCGCCGTCAACCTCCACCAGCAGACAACCTTTCACGCCCGTTTCACGAATATGCCGCCCTTGAATATTGCCGGGATACGCAACGATTGGGTCGCCGGCGGCGGGTTGCTCCGGCAGCATTTGCCGCTTATGGATGTGCCCCAAGGCCCAGTAGTCGTAATGTTTTCCGTGCAGGTCTGCCAAGGAACAGGGGGCGTAGTGTTCGTGTTCGTCGCTGGCGCCGGCCAACGACGTGTGTAGCAAACCGATGTTGAACGCCCCCGGCGCCGGCGGCGGATATTCCGCCGCCAAATTCCGCAACTCCGCCGCTTGCGCGTAACTCCAGCCGTGAATGGCCAGCGGCGCCGCCACGCCGATTTCCTCGCCCAACACCGTTTCCGGCTCGCGGTGCGAAAGCTGCCGCACATGCTTCGGCAGCGGCAGCGACTTCGTGATTTTACTTTGGGCGTCGTGATTGCCGAGAATCGTCACGACGGGAATATGGTGTTCGCCCAACCGATTCATTTGCGCAACGAAGAACAGGCCGGTGCTGTAGTCGTCCCAATCGCCATCGTAGACGTCGCCCGCGATGAGCACAAAATCGACCGCCTCTTCGATCGCCAGTTCGACCAAATTCTCCAACGCGCGGCGCGGCGCGGCGCGTATTTCATCGACCGGCGCGCCTTCATAATCGGCCAGACGACGAAGCGGACTATCGAGGTGGATATCCGCGGCGTGAATGAATTTCATGCGATCCGTCGGGGTGGACATTTCCGCCGCAATGCGGCCGTCGCGATGTGATAGTTATTGTTCGGCGCTGCTAGGCCACGATATCCGACACGACGCGGCCCGCGACGTCGGTCAGACGAAAATCACGCCCGGCGTAACGGTAGGTCAGCCGCAGGTGGTCGAGCCCCAGGAGGTGCAACATCGTGGCGTGCAGGTCGTGAATATGGACCTTATTATGCAAGGCGTAATACCCGTAGTCGTCGGTGGCGCCGTAACGAATTCCGCTTTTCACGCCGCCGCCGGCCATCCACATTGTGAAACCTTCAGGGTTGTGGTCGCGGCCATTTTTTCCCTGGGCGGTCGGCGTACGACCGAACTCACCGCCCCAGATTACGAGGGTTTCATCGAGCAGGCCGCGGGCTTTGAGGTCGGTGAGTAAAGCGGCAATCGGGCGGTCGACTTCGAGGGCGTTTTTCGTATGCCCTTTTCGTAAATCTCCGTGTTGATCCCATTGGACGTTGGAGTCGCTATGCGTGACTTGCACAAACCGCACGCCGCGTTCAATGAAGCGACGCGCCAGCAGGCATTGGCGGCCGAAGTCCTTGGTGGTTTCCTCCTCCAAGCCGTAGTCTCTGCGGGCGGCGGCCGTCTCTTGTGAAATATCTTGCGCCTCGGGCATGGCATGCTGCATGCGGAAGGCCAATTCAAACGAATTCAGGCGGGCGTCGAGATCGGGGTTGGGGCCGGCGGCCGAGAAGTGTTCGGCGTTCATTTGGGCCAGCAAATCGAGCTGCGCGCGTTGCCCGCTGTTCGACCGATGCGGATTCGAAATGTACTGCACGCGGGCTTGTTCCGAGGGAACGCTGGCGTTTCCCAAGGGCGTTCCCTGGTACTGCGCCGGCAGAAACGCCGAGCCCCAATTGTTGACGCCGCCGTGGGCCAGCGTCGGACAAATCGTGACAAAACCGGGCAGGTTCGCATTCTCCGAACCCAAACCATAGTTGACCCAGGCGCCCATGCTGGGCCGCACGAAGTTATCGCTGCCGGTGTGTAACTTGAGCGCCGCCCCGCCATGCGCGGGATTGGTGCCGTGCAGCGAATTGATGATGCAGAGGTCGTCGACGCGCTTCGCGACTTCGGGAAACAGTTCGCTCACCGGCAGGCCGCTCTCGCCGTAACGGCGGAATTTCCAAGGCGACTTCAGCAGCAAGCCGGTTTGGGCGAAGGTCACACGGGGCTTGTTAAACGGCAACGGCTTGCCGTCGTCGCGGGAAAGAAGCGGCTTGGGGTCGAACGTATCGACATGCGAAGGGCCGCCCTTCATGAACAAAAAGATAACGCGCTTCGCCTTCGCCGGATGATGCAGCCGCGATTCACCCGCAACGCCGCCGCCCTTTGTCTGCGATTTCGCTGCTTGCGCCTCTTCATGCAACAGCGCGGAGAAAGCCAAGTGGGCAAAACCCACAGCCGATTGCTTGAGCAGCGTTCGCCGAGATGTCAGCGTCGTTCGATTCGACATAATTCCCGCCATTATCGCAAGTAAATAAATTCGTTGGAGGCCAACAGCACTTGGCAAAGCGCCTGCCACGCCAAAAGCTCACGTTCGTCCCTTACCGTTTCACCCGCCGCCGCTTCGTCTTTCGCCGGCCCTTCCACGTACCGCTGCACAAAACGCTCGGCGCGCGATCGCTCCATGGCCGAAGGCGGGCGGCTCAATGCGGTTTCATACAGCCGGTCGATGCGCTCCGCCGACGTGAGGTTTTTCACCGCGAGCAAATGCTCCGCTTGCCGGCGGGCCATTCTCTCCGCCAGTTTGCTGTTCAGCAAAAACAACGCTTGCGGGGCGATGGTGGTCGTGGCGCGGTTGCCGCTGGAAACGGCGGGGTCGGGAAAATCAAACAGGGCCAGGGGCATGTACACATTGTTGCGAATCACGGGGAGATAAAGCGTTCGGCGAGGCAAGTCGTAATTCGTTTCGTCTTTCGAGGTGTGATTAAAAACGAACGCCCGATTCTTGATCGGCAGCAAGTTCCCGCCCATTTTCAAGTCGAGGTTTTCCGCCACTTGCAACAGGGCGTCGCGCAATTCCTCGGCTTCCAGCCGCCGCACGTTCATTCGCCACCAGAGCCGGTTTTCGGGGTCTTCTTTTGCCGCCTGCTCACTGTGAGTGGAACTCATTTGATACGTCGAGGAAAGCATCAACGTGCGATGCATCTGTTTGATGGATGTTCCCGATTCGATGAAATTTTGCGCCAGCCAATTGATTAAATCGGGGTGCGAGGGCCGTCCTCCCAAGCGGCCGAAATTATCGGGCGTGTCGACCAGCCCCACGCCGAAATGCCACCGCCACATGCGATTCACCATCACGCGGTGGGTCAGGGGGTGTTCGGCGCTGGTCATCCAACGGGCTAATTCCAAACGGCCGCTTTGCTTGGCGGGAAGCCGGATGTCGGCCACTTGCAGCACCCGCGGGAAGCCGCGATGGGCCAGTTCGCCCAGTTTGAGATGGCTGCCGCGCAGATGGATTTTCGCGTCGGCCACTTCGCCGTCGATCACGCCCATGGTGGTGGAAACTTCCACGGGCTGCTTGGCGAGCTTGGCCAATTCGTCGCGCAGCGTCTTGAGTTTGGCGCGCGTTTCATTGGAAAATTTCTTTTCGAGCTGCTCGTCTTCGGGAACGCCCGATTCATCGACGCCCTTGGCCAGGAAGGCGGTTTTGGCCGAAGCAAATTCCGCGTCGACTTGCTCCTTCAGGGAGGCCTGTTGGGCTTCATGTTCGGCGCGGCGGCGGAGGTCGTCTTGCGTGGGGATTTCGTGCTCGTACCAACGCGCGATTTTCTTATAACTTTCCATCGCGGTGGTGCTTTTGAAAATACCCGCCAAGGCGTAATAATCGTGCGCGGAGAAGGGATCGAATTTGTGGTCGTGGCAGCGGCAGCAGCCAAGCGTTAAGCCCATGAAGGCCCGCCCCGTGGAGTCGATTTGTTCGTCGACGATGTCCATCCTCATTTTTTCTTCGTCGACTTCCGCCAACACCTTAGGACCCAACACCAGAAAACCGGTCGCGATCAGGCGGTCGTACCGATTCTCGGCCTGCTTCGAGGGCGGCAGCAAATCGCCGGCGAGCTGCTCCACGACAAACGCATCGTAGGGATGGTCGGCATTGAAACTGCGCACGACATAATCTCGATAGCGCCAGGCGTTGCCGTGTGCTACGTTTTCATCCAAGCCGTTGGAGTCGGCGTACCGCGCAACATCGAGCCAGTGGCGGCCCCACTTCTCGCCATAACGGGGCGACGCCAACAGCCGATCGATTTGCCGAGCGTACGCATCGGGCCGGGCGTCGTTCAAAAACGCGGCCATTTCCTCGGGCGTCGGCGGAAGGCCGATCAAATCGTACGACGCGCGCCGCAACAGCGTGCGCCGGTCGGCGGGCGGCGCCGGCGCCAAGCCATGCTTCTCCAGATTGGCCAGAATAAAAAAGTCGACCCCCGTTCGCGGCCACGCGGTGTTGCGAACCTCCGGCAGGTCCGGCTTGGGCGAAGCGTGGAACGACCAGAACCGGCGGCTCTCCTCAATATCAATACCTGAAGACGACGCTTTCACGGCGCCATCGCGAGGATCGGGGGCGCCCATTTTAATCCAACGCGTCAGCACGCCGATTTCCTGGTCGCTCAGTTTTCCGTCGGGCGGCATGCTGAGTTCTGAATCTTGGTAGTTGATCGCCTTGATGAGCAGGCTGGCGTCGGGATTGCCGGGCGTAATCGCGGCGCCGGAATCGCCGCCTTGCATCCAACCTGCGCGGCTGTCGAGCAGCAGCCCGCCGTCGGGTTCGGCGCCGTCTTCGCCGGAATGGCATTCGTAACATTTGGCCACCAGCAACGGCCGCACTTCCTTCTCGAAGAAATTGCGTTGCGACTCCGTCGGCTTCCCACCGGGAGACCCGCCCGGCTCCTCAGCGAAAACCGGCGTTCGAGCCGTCAGCGCCGTCAACAAAAACGCCGTCAACAGAAGCGCCGCCAGTAATACTGAACCACCCACCGCGAAAGACGCCAACGCGCCATGGGCATTGGATTTACTATGAGCATGAGAATGATCGCCGAATGACATGGCGGAGGATCCGATTTAAGTGGGGGATGGCCGTTCGGGGAGAGCAACGCGGGAATTTTGCGGACGGGCGCCGCCAACACTCCATTATAGGGCGATTGAGCATCCACTGCCAGTGTTTTCACCGCCGTGCGGCCCCCTCCTTCGGAAGGGCGCCAAGCACGATACGTTCGCCCGGGCGCCAATGATACGGTTATACTGCGCACGGTTGAAAATGGCGCCTTTTTCGTTTAACGGCAAGCCGAAGGCGACTGCGTTTTGAGCCAAACCGTTTGGGCAAGACAAAAAAACGCAGTCGCCTTCGGCTTGCCGTTAAACGAGACAATGCTAGCCGTGGGGAGTATAGGTGAGCGGCGGATGAGAATTTGCCGAATTAAAAGCCGGGCTTCTCAAACACCGTTTCAGGAACTCATTGTTCCAAGCTTCCTTGGGGAGCCGGCAGGAATCCAAGGGATGCGAGAAATTCGTGGGCTTCCAGAAGCGTTTCCAGGTAGTACTTGTTTTTGTTCCTGAAGTTGTAGAACTCATGCGGCTGGTTTTCATAGATACGTAAATCGCACCGGCGGCCCTTGGCTTTCATGCGTTGCTTGAATTCCCCCACCGTGGCCGTGGAAATGTAGGCGTCGTTGCCGCCGAGGAAGATGATCGTAGGAGGAGTGTTGCGGCTGATGTTGTGCATTGGGGAGAAGTCCCGCCAATATTCCCGCACCCGGCCATAACCCCAGCCTGCCTGTTTCCGTCGGGGCAGGTTGGCGGGTGCGTCGTCGACAATTTTGGGGCCATTGTCGATGGCCGGATTAAACAGCACCAGCGCGTTGGGAATACAACTGACGCCTTGGTCTTCGCCCGCTTCGTTAAATCCCCGGACGGTTGCCGCGGCCGCCGCGATGTGCCCGCCGGCGGAGCCGCCGCCGGCCGCCAGTTGGTTGGGATCAATTCCAAGTTCGCTGGCGTGTCGTCGAATCCAACGGATGGCCGACTTCGCGTCTTTCACACATTCGCGAGGCGACGAGCCATGCCTCGACTTCACCCGATACTCCGCCGAAATGGCGACCATTCCTCGTGAGGCGAAGTATTCGCATTGCGGGAAGAACTGCGTTGGAGAACCAACATTCCAGCCGCCGCTGAAGAAAAACACAATGGCCGAACGCCGGTTGCGCGGCTGGTGTCCCCGAGGGTTGAAGATGTGAAGTTGGAGCGGAACTTCGCCGAATTTTTCGCGGCCGACTGTCTTGTCATCGCGCGCCTTGCTCTTGCGCCCGGCTGCTTGGTAGGTTTCGGCGTGTTTGTAGGTCACGACCTTGCTGGGAACGGGCCTGCCGGCCGCCGGAGCGGAATGCGCCAGCGCTGAAATTAACACCAAGGCTATTGCATATCGCATTTGTATTCGCTCCCCGATTCAGCAGTTAGCACCTGTCCAAAAACTACTCCGTGTTTTTCGGATGGGGGCAAGCCTTCGGCTTGGCGGGGATCTCATAAGGCGAGCGGCAGAAGAAAATTTACCTAATACAAGCACGAAGCGCAAGCGAGTGAATCAGCAAACGGTCATTCCCGCGTGGGTGGGAACCCAAAAAACTCACGGACTCCCGCTGCGTGCGAGTAAGTTATTTTCCGCCGCTCGCCTAACACCATAGCACGGAATATATCTTGGACAGGTGCTTAGTCTCCGCCGAGATTGGCCAGCCCCTTAATGACCCCGACCAATCCGGCAACAAACAGAAAAGGAGGATAGAAGAAAATGAAGCCGGCAAACAGACCTCCAAAAAACCACACAACTGCTAACAGCATGAGTAGCAGGCCGCCGGCGACGCCGCCGTTGAATTCGCTCCCTCTCGGCTCCCGGTAGGCCGAACGGCGTCTTGTCTTTCTAGCCTCCGTTTGCGCGGCCGTGTTGTAGTAGGTTCGCGGTGATGCCGGAACTAGATTCCGCGTAGCTCCAAGGTCAATGTCGGCAAATGGATTGAGAGGAGAAATGCCCAGCGGATCGAGGCTCTCGGCGGAAGCATTGCGGGGTTCAAGTCCTGGCTGGGTTTGATCCAGCGGTTGCAAGCCGGGCCGCTTCCGACGAAGTGGTTGCGGCTTTGGCTTTGGAGCAGAGGTTTCGATCAGCGTGAACCCGCTTTTCGCCGCCGGCGGGGCGGGTTCGGAAACCGATTCCGCGCTGAAATTCCTAAGCAGCGGAAAAGTTTCGCGACACCGAGGGCAACGCCCCGTCTTTCCAGCCTCGCTAACCGGCGCCTCCAACTTCTTATCGCAATTCGGGCAGTTCACTCGCATCGTCTTCGCGGCGCTACTCATTCGTCACACTCCTTGGCTACTCGATAACGACCGGTAACGCCACATTGTCTTTCGACGTGGGAATGAAGTAGGGGAAATTCAACTCAGCAATCTGAAATGAAAGGGTTTGCAGCATGCTCTTCCGCACGGAGGCGTCGTTGATCGCTTCGTTGAAACTTCTTGACGAGGTCGCGGTGAGTGAGTCGCGCCAGAGGACCTCTTGACCGTTGATCAATTCTACAATCAGCGCGCCTTTGGCTTCGGTTGCCGTTCGGCCCGTATCCCGGCCGCGGTAATCGAACGGCGATTGCCGTTCATAGACAGGCAGTTGATCGCCGGCTTCTTCGGAAAAACGAAGCTGGAAGTAGGTCGTTTGCCCCGGCGCGATCCGCATCCCGTCTCGAGC
Source organism: Planctomycetota bacterium (assembly GCA_024276655.1). Lineage (GTDB taxonomy): Bacteria > Planctomycetota > Planctomycetia > Pirellulales > Pirellulaceae > SZUA-33. The sequence continues at coordinate 1,147 of JAJRWU010000100.1, read as the reverse complement.
GAGGCGTTTTTCCAGCGCCTCGCCGATAATTCGGGTTGTCTCGGACTGATCACCGCGCAACCCCGTAAGCTTGACATGCGCGCTGACCGGCTGGGCCGGGCTGAGCAGCGCCGGACCGCCTTCTTCGAGTAACTTGAGCGACGCACGAATCTGATCCCAGGGGATTTTCATTACCTCCAATTCGTCGGGGTTGTGCGGAAATGCTCCCAGAAGTCGGTTCTTGTCCAAGGCATAGACGTGCATATCAGACCCGAACTGCTGGCGAACACCCAACACAATTCGCTTCGTTTCCCGGTCGATGACGCTGCCGCTCACGACCCAGCCGCTTCGGTCTGGCAGCCACTGCACCGAGTGTTTCCAGAAGGCCATTCTCGGCAGTTGGTCAAGCGGTTCGTCGTACGCGAGCTTGCCACGGTTGGACCAGCACATCAAACGGGGGCGCGGATGAGTCGATACCGCGGCCAATTCCTGGTTGTCGGGAGAAAACTGCATGGCTTGGAGCCAAGCGAAGATGAAAATCGACTCGGTTCCCGTCGCACGTCGAGTGTCGGCAACCACCCGATTATTGCGAATAATTACAGACTGGCCGGTATTGGACCGCTCGATTTTCTTCGGCGACGCCATCACCGCAACGACTCGTTTGCTCTTGGTCTTGAGTACGACCAAATGCTTATCGTCGACCACGGCAAAGTGCTGGCCGTCTGAAGTGAACGCGATGTTTCCCTGCTTGATCCGGTCACATGGCGTGTCGATGGGTTTCATTGCTCGTCCGCTGGCGGCGTCCCATACTTGGAGCTGTGTTGTACCGCGGCCGCCAGTGACGAGGTATTTGTCAACGAGAACGAAAAATATTCGACCGTATGCTCCTTGCCCGCGTCGACCGTTGCGCTCTTTTCTCCTGTCGTCGTATTCCAAACACTAACATGGTCGCGGCCGTCTTTCGAACTCTCCTGGGCCGCGAACCCACCGGCCGTTTGCCGACAATGCGGTCCGAACTTGGCCGTGTTTCCTGTATCCCCCTTTCAACTCCTGAACGAGTTCGCCCTTGCCGAGACCCCAAACACGATTCCCCACGACAACAACCGGACAACCAGAAGGACCAAACGTAACGTGCGCGTCGTCGACGGGAATTCGCAGTTCTCCATCG
>JAJRWU010000099.1 GCA_024276655.1 Planctomycetota bacterium | reverse complement strand
GGCTTCCTGGCGCGCAAGGGAGACGGCGAGCCTGGTTGGCAAACCGTCTGGCATGGCTACAAAAGACTCCACGCACTCCTTGACGGCATGCGTCTCGTTGGTGCGATTTGATGCACCAAAACTTGGGTAATGACAAGCTCTGGCGAGCATGGCTACGACACTAATTTTCCGCTCGATGCTAAGTTACATGAAACTCCTCGAAATTCCGCTGGGACTGATCATCAACTTGAATGTTTTGAAATTGTCGGACAGCGTTTCCAACACGGCGTTTCCCGATTGATCCTGCCCGGCGCCAACACCGAATGATTCCGCTCTTTTCTCTGTTTCCTCCGTTCTCTCCTGTTCCATTCGCGTCACCCGGAGTAAGCGCGAGCGAGAACGGAGGATTGCGTTCTTACGACCGATGAAAATCGTGAACGGTTACAGAATTTCATCACGCCATTGCATGGAATAGACTGCGAAACAGTTGGCCTGTATCGCGTTGCATTGCGAGGCGTTAGGTCAATAGAGCGTGACGTAAACCGGAAGGAGCGAATGAAGATGCGCCCATTCGATGACCATGGCAACGATAAATACGCTCATCAGCAGCGACGAATCGAGCAACGCCTTGGAAAAAACGCGGGGCGAAAAAGACACGCTCTCCGGCGCATTCATTAGCCAGGGACGCGGAATAAAACGCGGCACGCTACTCATGTAATTCTCGAAACTGTCGGGGAACAACTCGCCCAACAAGGCTTCCTCCTTGAGAATGGTGGGCCAGTGGGCAAGAAAGAAAATGACGCCGAAGGCGGCGGCAATCGACACCGAACCAAAAGCCAAACCGGCGCCAACGAAGCCCACAAAACTGAAAAAGTACAACGGGTTGCGAACCACCGAATAGGGGCCGTACGTGACCAGCGTATTACTCTTCTTCCCCGAAATGAACGCGGCCGACCAAACGCGGCCAAACGCCGAAATATTCAGCATGAGAAAGCCCGATACCTTCAAACTCAAGGCGGCAAGCGAACCTTCCTCGTAAAAGTGATTCGATAAGAACACGACCACAACTACGCACACCACCAGCAGCCGTAAAACCAAAATCCGTTTATTCATGCATGCACCGATTTTCTTGCCACGGCAAAGGCAGCGAGCGTTAATTGCTTCCCGATTATTTATCGGAAAATCCCCGCATTTTCAAAATGCCGGGCTTTTATTTCGGCAGGTAAATGTCGGACGACGCCTTTGCGAAGCGGCCATTCTATGGGCCCGGCCGCCATTTTTGTACCGGGGGGAACAACGGCTGGCAAATACTTTCCCACCGCCGGAATTTCGAAGTGGCTATACTTCCCGCCGCTGACATTGGCTCGTTTAACGGCAAGCCGAAGGCGGCTGCGTTTGGCGCCAATGCGTTCGGACAAGCAGAAAAACGCAGCCGCCTTCGGCTTGCCGTTAAACGAAAAATGCGCCACTTTTCAACCGTGAGCGGTCTCGCGTGCCAATATGTCCGAACGCAATTTCTGAATCATCCTTGCAAGGCGTCGGCTGGCGTCGGAGAATGGATGGGTAAAAATCAATCACGCTTCTGGAGTGGAATTCATGATCAGACAGCAAACCCCCACGCGTCGCGAAATCATGCGTGGTTTGGCTGGAGCTGTGGCCGGCGCTGGCGTTGTTTCGAGTTTGGGGAGGTTTTCAATAGCGGCCCAAGGCGAGTCGGTTCGGACGCTTCCGCATGTGCCGGGGAAATTGGCAGTGGGGTTGCGGCGGCGCGAGAAAACGGACGACGACTTCCGCGTGATCAACGAAACGGCGCCGTGGGAGGCGTCGGAAACGGCGGTCATCATCTGCGACATGTGGGCCGACCATCCCTGCAAGCTGGCCGCCGCTCGCGTGAGCCGCATGGCGCCGCGCATGAACGAAGTCATCTCGCTGGCTCGCGACCAAGGCGTGGCCATCATTCACGCACCCAGCAGCGGCGTGAAGTATTACGAAGACACGCCGTTTCGTAAACGCATGAAGAACGCCCTATTGGCCAAACCGCCGGTTCCAATTCAAGGCTGGTGTTATTTGAATGAGGAACACGAAGCGTCGTTTCCGATTGTTGACAATATCCGACGCGGCGAAGCGCGCGTGACCGGCTGCGACGACCCCGAAGCCAAGCCCCACAAGGCGACCGACCGGCATCAACATCCAGCGATTCAAATCATCGGCTACGACGGCGTCAGCGACAACGGCCAAGAGATTTACAACTTCCTCGAACAGGAAGGCCGCAAGAACGTCGTTCTGATGGGCGTTCACACCAACATGTGCGTGCTCGGGCGGCCCTTTGGAATCAGGCAGCAGAAGTACCTGGGAAAAAACGTGGTTCTTTGCCGCGACCTCACCGACGCTCTCTACGACCCGCGCGACCCGCCGCATGTCAGCCACGCGCGCGGAGTGGAACTTGTGGTCGAGCACATCGAAAAATATTGGTGCCCGACGATTCTCGGCCAGAGCTTAACCAAGGTCATGCCAGGCACGGCCGGACCAACCAGCTAGCGAGCGCCCCTTGGCGTTTGAGAAGCCCGGCTTTTTCAAAAAGCCGGGCTTCCGAACTGAGACGCGTCGTTTTCCCACGCTTCCTTAGCGAATGGTCGACGTGGCGCCGTTCACCGTGCGCGTGCCGCCCAAGGTGGAAAAGTTACCACTGGTTGTTGGCGTGTTTTTCTGCAAGCTGGCGATTTTGTGTGTTAGGCCAGGCTGGTAGTTGTTTAAGCCGTACGCCCTTTGGTAGTCGGCCAAGGCTTGGGTCAAATCGCCCGACGATTCACGCAACTGGCCGAGTGCGGTCCAGGCCCTGGAGTTGGTGACATCCATCGCGACGGCTTCCTCCAAATAACGTTTGGCGGTTTCAGGATCGCCATATTCTTCGTAGGCGCGGGCCAGTTCAATGCGAGCCTCGGCAAATTGAGGACTCCTCGCCGCCCAGTTTTTCAGCAGGGCAAACTGTTTTTCAGGACGCCCCGTTTCCACGAGCAAAACGCCCAAGGCGCGGTGGCAATCGACATGATCTTTTTCGAAGTCGAGGCAGCGGTTGTAAAAGGTTTCGGCTTGCTGCAACATTTGCGGATCGTTGCGTTGCTTACCGAGTTGATGAAACGTCGCCGCCAAATTGTAGTACCCGTCGGCGTTTGCGGGGTTCGCTTCCACGGCTTTCTGGAACCTCTGGATGGCCACGTCGTATTGTCCTTGTTCGTAATGTCGAACGCCCGCCAAGTTATGCCCGGTCGCACAACCAACGCCTGTCGCCAGCGGAATCGCCAAGAGAAGCCGCCCCAAAATGGAGAAACGGCAACGCGAGTTTGGGTGCTTTGGGCGATGCACGAAAAAGCGCCTCGTGAATGGAGCAATGTGTTCGACGGGCCAACGAGCAAAATCTTCGCGCCCAGGGGAAAAGTGCGGCAAAGGTAGCGGCAAGCAACGATTGCCACAACCCCGGTTTTGCAGGGAGCGGATCAGCGGGTGCAGGAACGCACTTTGCCGCCTCGGGAGGAGATGGGATTTGGATTCCTGCATTTGTCGCGTTGTGCTATGTTTTTTCGGTTGGTTGGTGAATCTAGCATGTTTAGGAGGGAATCTAGCATGGGCAAGGACGCTCAAAAGTCGGTGGTGCTCACGGGTGTGGCGAAAAAAAAGTTCGACGAATGCGTGGCGGCGTTGGCGGCGTGCGGCTTTG
>JAJRWU010000098.1 GCA_024276655.1 Planctomycetota bacterium | reverse complement strand
TGAACCGGGAGATGTTTTCCCATACGTCCCATGCAATTCCCAGGATGGAGCCCAGTCACTGATGTCACGAACACGTTCGGCGAAACAATCCCCCAGCCGGTGGCAACGCGTCGGTCGTCAGCTTCTCGGCGTCCGACTGCTCGATCTGTTGATGGTCGGTGCGGCTGTTGTGGTCGTGGCGGCCTTGCTCGCCGGACAAGTGGAACATCGGCTGCCGCCAAAAGCCTCCGCGCCGCGCCGTCTTCTGGAAACCCGTCTTCTGGAAACCCATCCCCGGAAAACCGTCCATCGCCCCTCGGCGCCTCGCTTGCTTTCATCAACCCAGACTTCGCGGCGCGCGGCGCAACATCCTCGCGTGATCCAACTCTGCCAATACGGCGAGCCGGTTCATGGCGGGCAGGGCGGCGTCATGTTTGGCGTCGATAGTCGAACTCCCACCGATGGCTTGGAGGCCACATGGCGAGATTGGCAACCCATACCCTGGCAAATGTTCTCGCAGGGTGAATACGTCGGTCCGGAGCGGATGGCGCACGTTCCGGAATATCGTCTGCGAGTGGACGACCTCTTGGAGTTTGTTTACCGCATCACGCGCAACGAATCGGCGCAGCCCTACGAACTGAATGTCGGCGATCGGATTCGCATCGAAACGATTGCCGACAAGTCGCTCGACCGCGAACTCGTGATTCAACCCGATGGCACGATCACGCTCCAACTTCTGGGGCAGGTGCATGCCGCAAGACGCACCGTCAAGGAGCTCACCGCCGACTTGGAACGCCAATTCCAAAGATTCTTCAAAGTGCCTTCGGTCACCGTCACGCCAATATCAGTCAACACCAAGCTCAACGATTTGCGAGCCGTGGTCGACAACCGGTACGGCCGCGGCGGCCAGGGGCGGCAGGCTAAAGTCACGCCGGAGGGAACGGTGCAGTTGCCGGCGGTGGGGTCGGTGTTCGTGCAAGGACTTTCCATTGAGGAACTCAACCGGGAAATCGATGAACGTTACCGGGCGGTGGTCGATGGCATCGAAGTGACGCCGGTGTTGGTCCAGCGGGCGCCGCGGTATGTGTATGTATTGGGAGAAGTCGCGCAGCCGGGCCGCTACACGCTGGAAGCGCCCACCACCGCGATGCAGGCCATCGCCTTGGCGGGCGGTTGGAATAACGGCGGCAATCTTCGCCAGGTGGTCATTTTTCGACGCACCGCCGATTGGCGGCTGATGGCCACCAAGCTCGATCTCTACGGCGCCTTGCTCGGCGCCCGCCCCAGCCCGGCCGATGAAATTTGGTTGCGAGATTCCGATCTTGTCATCGTGCCGAAATCGCCGATCTTGTTGATCGATGATTTCATCGAACTTGTCTTCACGCGCGGCGCCTATGGCGCGGTTCCTTTTCAAGGCATTTCGCTCAACTTCACCAAAGCCAGCACTTTGTAACAAGGGGAGTGGCTGGGTTGGCGGAGTCGTTAGGACTCGTACATCATTAAGTTACCGGTTATCGATCAAAAAAGCCCGGCATTTTGAAAATGCCGGGCTTTTAATTTGGTAAGTCATTTCCGCGCAGATCCTTAGCTCGACTTTTTCCATTTTTTGTAGTTGGAGAATGCTGAATTGGTATAGGTAAAAAGGGCCTCCTTGGATCAAGCTTTTGACTTATCACAGCCAAAGTCTTGAGCAAGGAAGCCCCCATGATTCGTGTGCCAAAGGATTTCAAGCACTTCTGCAAAGTCTTCTCGACACGTTTCGCCGGCCAGCGACTAGCTTATCCTCCAGACAAGAAACTCAACGTCCAACTGGGGCAAAACAATTGGACTTCGGGCTCGCGCAGGCCGCCTAGCATGGAAAAAGTCGAGCTTGGCGCCTGTCCAAGATCTATTCCGTGTTTTTTGGATGCGGGCAAGGCCAAGGCGACGTATTTGATTTCATATCCTGAAAGCCGGTGGTCGAGCGCAGCGAACACCACCGGCTAATGGCTGGCAAGCCTCCGGCTTGATGAGCATTCCATAACGCCATTGCACGGAATAGATCTTGGACGGGTACGAAGACCGGAAACCGTCGAGCAATGTCTGAGCTTCCGCCGTCGCCGCGGGAATTTGCGATAGCAATCTATCCGACAGATCAAAACCCGTGAACTGTTGCGCGCCGGTTTTGTGTTTCCGGGGTTCAATAGCCGACGGCCTGTCCATCTTTTCTGGGTTCGGAGGCGCCATGCAGCACGCCGGTTTGGAGGTCGATAAGAATGCCCTGGTAGCCGCCGAATCCGCTATGCGCCCGCCGCACCACATGGCCCTTTTGCTCCAGCTTATTTACGACCTCAGCCGAAAAGCTGGATTCCACATTCAACACGCCGACGCCTCGCGCCGCTTTTCCGGTAGGCGTGGCGCTGCCCAAGTGCCGCACCCGCGCGGCGTCGCCGGCTTGTTGCACGTTCATGCCGAAGTCAATCAAATTGACCAACACCTGCACATGGCCCTGCGGCTGCATATCGCCGCCCATCACGCCAAAGCAAAACCAGGGCCGCCCCTGGCGCGTGACCATGGCGGGAATGATCGTATGGAAGGGCCGCTTGTGCGGCTCCAGCGTGTTGCGATGTTGGGCGTCGAGACTGAACAGCGCGCCGCGATTTTGCAGCACGAAGCCCACATCGCCCGGCACGACGCCCGAACCGAAGCCGTAATAATTGCTCTGAATCAAGGAGCAGCAGTTTCGGTCTTGGTCGACCACGCTGATATACACAGTGTCGCCTTGTTGGAGTTTTAGCGCTCCGGCGCGAACATCGGCGGCGGCTTTTTGTGGATCGATTTTCTTCCCGCGTTTTTTCGCGTAGGCCTTCGAGATCAGCGCTTCGAGCGGAACATCGGCCTGGGCGGGGTCGGCGTAATAGACGGCGCGGTCGGCGAAGGCGAGTTTTTTCGCTTCAGTGAATAGGTGCAAATACTCCGAATGCCCCGGTCCCCAGGAGGCCAGGTCGTACGGCTCCAGCAGGTTGAGCATTTGCAAGGCGGCGATGCCCTGTCCGTTCGGCGGCAACTCCCAAACGTCGTATCCCCGGTAGTTGGTCGAGACCGGCGCGACCCAATTCGCCGTGTGCTCTTGAAAATCTCGCTGGGAAAAGAACCCGCCGTGAGCTTGGCTAAAAGCGACGATCTTCTCGGCGATTGGTCCTCGATAAAAAGCGTCGGCGCCCTGTTCGGCAATCAGCCGATACGATTTTGCCAAACGGGGGTTTTGAAAAATCTGGCCGAACTTCGGCGCGCGGCCGTCGACCAGAAACGTAGCTTTCGAATCGGGCCAGTGGGAGAGTTTCCGCACCGCGCCCGCCCAATAACCGGCAATCACTTCCGTAACGGGAAAGCCCTCTTCCGCCGTGGCAATCGCGGGGGCCAAAATTTCCGCCAGCGGCAGCCGACCAAACCGCTCGTGCGACATTTCCCAACCGCTCACGCAGCCGGGAACGCTCCAGTTGAGCGGGCCCTCCAGGGGGATTTCAGCCAACTTGCGGCGGGCGAACTCCGCTCGCGAAATATCGAAAGGACTCCGCCCGCTGGCGTTCAGTCCATACAGTTTCTTGGTTTTGTTATCCCAATAGAGGAGGAACAGATCGCCGCCGATGCCGCAACTCATCGGCTCCACCACGCCCAACATGGCATTGGCGGCAATGCCGGCGTCGATCGCGTTGCCGCCTTTTTGCAGGATATCAAGACCCGCCTGCGCCGCCAAAGGGTGGCTGGTGGCCACGATTCCCTTCCGCGCCAAAACGACCGAACGGCTTTGCCGCAACGGACCAGAAGGCCGGTCGTACATCGCCTCGTATTCCGGAGGACCCGCCAGAAGGTGAATGGGTTCTGTCATGACAAGCACCATCACAATAAGAATTATTCGGAGCATGATTATATTTCCTCCGGTGATCTCGAACGGTCGTTACCGGCCTTCTTGTTTGGCCTGCGTGAACATCGGCGCGGCGCGTTTCTTTTGCCGGGCCACAATGCGGGGAACGTCTTCCTCCAACAGGTAGCCCTGCTTGACCAGCTTGCGGCAGGCCCCGGAAAGGCGCCGCAAATAACCGGCCAAATCGCGATAGCGTTCTTCCAGCGAGCGGCGAGGATCGCCACTTTTGACGCCTTCGGCATGTGTTGCCGGCAGCGGGAAATAAGAGCCTTTCAGGCCGACCAACTCGTCTTCGGCGCCGGCTTCGCGGGAACGCAAACCCCAGCCGGTGTGTGTCGCCAGCGGAACGATCACCTCCGGCGGAGAAAGACAGCCCAAGGCGTTGCCGTCGGCGCCGCACTTGGGCGCCAACACGCCATACACGCCGCGCACCTGCGGCGGCTGCCGCGTAATTAGCCCACTGCGCCAGTGCGGACCAAAATCGAGCCACTGAGGTTGGTGGATGACTTCCGGATAGCGAACGCCCGGCAGCCGGGGGAAATGCGTTTCCGATTGCCGCCAACCGACCAGCGTTCCTTGATCGATGCGCGGGTGTCGACTTGGCGGCGGCGATGCATTCGTGTCGCACCAAGCGTTCAGCGCGAGCAACAGCGCTCGCAGTTGGGGACGATAATCGCCGGGGTTTTCCGCCGCCTGCCCGACTCCCGGCTTGGGCGGGTAGGCGCCGGGTCCGTGCTGCGTGCCGCCGAAGGTGTAGATTCTGACGTTGGCCGGCGGGGCGGCGTCGCGGGTTCCGCGCACGTCGGTGTGGACCAACGATCCCCCGCGCGACCAATACTCCGCTTCCGATTGCGTGTGCATGATTTTTGGCGCCGTATTCGTGGCCAACGCCCGCCGCAGCAGGCCATCGGTATTTTTGGAGAGCGGGTCGTATTGGGTTTCGTAGGCGAAGGGGAAGCGGTCGGTCGGCCAATCATGATGTTCGTGTTGCGTGCCGTAAGCGGTGGGCTGAGCGAAACGATGATTGAACGACCCCAGCCCCGCTCCCGCGACGTGCGGCATGAGGCCCTCGAACACCCGCCGACCGGCTTCATCTTGGTTGAATCCTGAATAAAGGAATTCCCGCAGGAAGCGGCCGCTCTGTGAAACGCCGAAACCGATCGCGCGGGAAAACACCAGCTCTTTTCCAAACGGATTCCCTTCGCCTTGGCCATGCTTGAGGGCGCTGATCAAATCTCGCACGGCGGCAAAGCAGACGCCATGCACCAGCGGCGCGCGTGCTTCGTAGATCAACTCGTACAGATAACCGGGCCGGAAACCCGCCGGCAATTCCAATTCAACAGCCGGAAGCTGCGCAGTCGGCGCTCGGCCTGTGTGCTCTTCCACGTGCAGCGTGAACTGGTTGCGAGGGATCGGTCTGCGAGGATCCGCCGGCCGGCAACGCCATGTGAGCCGTGCTTCGCGCAGTCCTCGCTCGGTGGGCCAATACGCGCCGTGCCCGGCGCCCGAAACTGGTTTCAGCGTGTTTTCCTTCCGCGTATCGTTCTTCTCCGGCGCGATTTCATATCGCGCCAACCCCGCCAACGATTCATTTTCAGAGACCGCCACCGGCGCCCGCAGTTGCAAACGACGATTCCCCGGCAGCAGCTCGCCATCCCACCCGCTCCACACGACTGTGAAGCCGCGCCGCATCAAAAAACCGTTGCCAGGGTCTTGAGGATTGTTGCCGCCCGGCGAATCATTGAAAAAACGCAACGCCAGTTTGTTGCCCCGATTGTTCACGTCATACAACAGGCAGCCGTTGCCTCGCGCAGGATCGACAGGCGCCAGAAGGAAGAGGTCGGCGCTAAATTCCACGCGCCCCGAGGCATTCACGGGCGCATGCTTCAGATCAACAATCGCACGGTTCCGCGCCGCCAGAGGATCGATCGAGAAGAACACGCGGCCGATAATTCGTTCATAAGGACCGGCATCGCCAAAAGAACGCCCTTGTGCAAAGGGCTCTCGCGAGACAATTTCAAACCTGGCCGCCTCCGCCCTAGCCGCCGGCGCCAACGTAGTTGACTGCAACGTCGACAACATCGCAAATAAAATTGCACAACGCCAAATATTCTTCCGAGGTAATGTCATGAATTCATGTTTTTCAGAACGACCGTGGGGGGATGAACGCCGTAACGAAGGAGCGGCCTAGCGACGGGCGCGTTCCATGTCGCGACAAAAAAAGACCCGCTCAAGCCGACGGCCACCGTCTGACAACTTGAACGAGTCGATGTAAAAACAAGAGTTTTTCTTGGGCGAGCGGCAGGTGGAATTTACCAACCGCGTCCCCTCCCGGTTCAAGGGCGTTCGAGGAACCGTCTGAACCAGGCAAAACCTCCTTGGCTACACAATAACAATTCTGCTCGCTCGCACAAGATAGAATATTCGCGACCCGTGAACGGCGCCCCGCCTGTCGGTTTTTACAGTGGCTCAAGATCGACGACCACCGATCATGGAAACAGCAGAGATGAGTACGCTTTGTCTGCTTCTGTAACGCCCGGTTGAGAGGAATTGCGGGCGACGTGTTTTTTGTCTGGCCCGAGACACCATCGCGTTTGATTCGCGATTTTTCGAAGCAGCGCGTATTTCCCTGCCGGCTGCGGCTCGGCGGGAACACCGCCAAAAAGTTTGCTGGGTAAACAAGATTTCCCGACTTTGCTTCCCAAGCCGGACGCCTTAATTGTCTGTTAGTCCATTACTTGAACGAATGAACTAAATTGTTTCGGGCTGAGCCTAAGCACCGCTCGATAAATAACTGTCGCATTTGTGTAGCCATCGTCGCCAGACGGTGGGTGAGCGGTGAACCATCCCACGCTCTGGCGAGCATGGCTACGACACTAATTTTCCGCTCGATGCTCAGCAGTTCTGGCGAAAAGTCAATCAGTTTTTTGATCATTCAAGAAACGTCATGAAAGGCTCAAATTTTTATGCGTTGGAGAAGTGGAGAAGCTGTTGGAGTTCGCGTTTCAGAGTGCGCCCGAGACGAAAACATGCTGAAGCATGAACTCCAACGGTGGACCGTTAATACATTGGAAGCGAACAACGCCGTCGGTTCACAAAAAAAACCGGGCGAGCTTTTTGGAAGCTCGCCCGGTTCGCTGTTCCCTGGCGCCGAAGCGGCACAAAGGCCGCTCCGACGCGCAGTCTAACCCTACCGTGAAGCGCTCGTCCGTGCGATTGACCCAGTAACCGCAATGAGGCGAGCTAGTCGCTCCGACCCAGGAGGGAGGGCGTCGCCAGATTCCCGCAAACCCGACGAACACGATAAGGTTTCAGAATGAATTGTTTCGCCACGGGGCGTATTGGTCCTTTTATTGTTGGTGTCGCGAATTCTATTTGCTACTCGCCTCGCCAGAGGCGAAGATGCGTTCCCGCAACCGGCGCCGACTGGCCGGCGTTTGCTGAAAGATTCGAATTTGAAAAACTCGAGTTTGCTTGTTCATGGAGCCACTGCCGGGCCACTTCCCGATCGTCGAATGGCTGTTCGACATGGCCAACCACTTGGCGGTTTCGGTTGCCTTTGCCAGCGATCACGACTGAATCGCCGGGGCGGGCTTGTCGAAGTGCATAGCGAATCGCTTCCTCGCGGTTCGGCAATATGTGGCCGCGGCCGGGCTGTTGGTAGCCATCGAGAATGTCGTGAGCGATCGCCAAGGGCGGCTCCAAACCGGGGTTGTCGTTGGTGATCACGCCATGGTCGGCGAAACGCTCCGCAGCGCGGCCCAGTAGAGGACGCATGGCGCGGTCGGCGTTTCCGGTAGCGCCATAGATGCAGATCACGCGGCCAGAGGTTACTTCCCGAACGGTTTTCAAACACGTCGCGAGTCGGTCAGGATGATCGGCCGCGTCGACGAAAACACTAAAAGCCTGCCCGCATTCCACACGCTCCAAACGGCCCGGAATGGCTTGCACAGATTCCAGTCCTCGGACAATCGTGGCCAGCTCGACGCCCATCACCAAACCGACGGCCGCCGCCTGCATGCAACTCAGAATGTAATGGTCGCCGATAATCCTGGTTCGCACCGGAACGGTTTCCGAACCGGCGCTGAGCAAAAAGGTTTGTTCGCTGCGATGCCGGTCGGTGAGGGTGGCGGAGAGTTCTCCAAAACCGTCCAGGCTGACGGTCATCGAAGCTGCGTTTGTTTTGTTGAGCAACCGACGACTGGCTGCGTCGTCGGTATTGAAAACGGAAAACCCGCTCGGTTTGAGTTGCTGCAAAATGCGGGCTTTTATGCGGCGGTATTTTTCAGGATCGCCGTGGCTGTCGAGTCGCCTCGACTTCAAGTTTGTAATCACGGCGGCATCGAACGCAATTCCGGCGGCGCGGTACGAAGCCAACGCCTGGCTGGAAAGTTCAATCACAGCCGCCGAGCAACCGGCGAGTGTCATGCGTGAAAGCCAATTTGCCAACTCCATGGGCGACGGCGTGGTTTCTCTGGCCGGCATGGTCTGGAAAGAGTCGCTATACCCTTGATCGGTGGTCATGCCGACGCGGCGCCGATCGGCTTTTAGCACGGCGGCGATCAACAAGGCGGTGGTCGTTTTTCCACTGGTTCCCGTGACGCCGATCATTTGCATCGCATGGGACGGATTCCCCGCCAAGGCCTGGCAGATTTTCCCCAAGGCTTCGCGCGAATTCGGTACGATGCAGGTCGGTTTTGTGGTCGGCAGTAGACGCTCGGTTAGCAACGACTGTGCGCCGTTTTCGATCGCCTGCTGGGCGAAATCGTGGCCGTCGTGTTCGGCGCCCACCAAGGCGGCGAACAGGTCGCCGGGCTGGCAACGGCGAGAATCGGCGCTGAGGGAGCCGATGCAAATGTCTTCGTCGCCGGTAAATCGAGCTTCGGGTAAGAGCTCCCGTAAGCTGATTCCGTGTAGCTGCGTGCTTGTGGCGTACATGTCCTAAGGCCTCCTTGCCTTGGAACACCGCATGCAAAAACGGTAGATCCGATTAGTTTACTTGGCGCCAAGGGCCGTTTGCCACCCAGCGTCTTGCCGTTTGACATAACCAAGGCGGTCGACGCCTTGCTCTACGACACAGCCAAGGCGGTCCTTCACCTCAACTCGTCGATGCCTGCGGGATTGTGCTGATTATGCCCGCGCGTGTCAAGACGTTTTTTTTGACCCTTCTCCTTCGTGCTCTTCGCGTCCTTCGTGGTGAAATAGATCGTTCAGCGGCGCCGAGATTCGTTTGGCCAGACAGGTTCACCACGAAGGACGCGAAGCGAGGACTTCGACGATCTCCCCATCACGGGATCCTCGAACTGAAGAGCGTCAGGACAGAGGACTCGCGAACATCACGAAAGGTAGTCTCGCAACAAAGCCGTCGCCGTCAGCTAACGTTTTTAACCGACACAGGTCCAGCCGATCTCACCAAGCCCGCGCTGCCGCATTCGCCTGAACACACAAACCGCGAGGTGTGCTCAAAAAGTTCGGAAATGACGGCCTGCCGCGAAGGTCCGCACAACGTTTTCCCGACCATCGGTCCAGAAAACGGTTATTTTAAAACTGCCAAGGGGGCGCGTTTTTCTACGCGCTGGGCACGACGTTCACGCGGCGTCCCTTGCGGTCGAACATGACATGGCCTTCGGTCAGGGCGAAGAGCGTGTAGTCTTTGCCTTGGCCGACATTTTTGCCGGCGTGGAACTTATTGCCCACCTGGCGGACAATAATATTGCCCGCGATTACGCTTTCGCCGCCAAATTTCTTCACGCCGCGTCGTTGTGCGTTTGAATCGCGGCCGTTCCGACTGGAGCCTTGGCCCTTCTTATGTGCCATCGAATCTCAATTCCCTGTGAGCAGCAACCGGTTAATAACGCCGTTTGGCAACAGCATTGTTGTGAACGGCCCTATACGACCGAAGAACCGAACACTTTAGCGGTAAATCCAGCGATAATCAACCCGTTCCGGAACATCGTATATTTTGAGCAGACGCACGAGGTCGGTTTCTCCTTCGGCGGGAATTCCGTAGCGAATTTCTTCTTCGTGTTCCTTAACGCTGTCGCCCGGCCGCCAGAAATTGAGCTGCAGCGTTTTACGCGTGATTTTGCGGCCGGCGCCGGGAGGATCGGTTCCCTGGTAATCGTCGGGATCGGTCCATTGATAGGCGTTGGTGAGCCCTTGAATATAAACCGATAAAAAGTCGATGCGAGGGTCTACGTTTTCCCAAGTCACGACTCCCCAAACGCTTGTGTCGATCGGCCCACGGCTGACGGGTATCGCGACGCGGGAAATTTGTACGCTGTCGAGAAGTTGAATCCTGGCGTCTTGCCGCCGCTTAATCACGGGCATCGCCGACGGTATGACTCGATCAAGATACGACTTGCCGAATTCGGGGCTGTGCAACACAAAGCTGCCAAAAAACCGCTGCGAGTGATCGACATAGCCGGTTTCAAAGACACCCTCCGGCTCTTTCTTCACCGAACTCAAATGCCGTCCGCGATTGGTGAGCCGGTAAACCATGTACCAAATTAGTTTACGCTCCATCACGCCGTTGGGCTGGGGAACATCCACCCAGACCATTCGCAGCGGCTTGAAGGCAAACTCCAAATTCCAAACCTTGTTGCGGCGAATCGTGACCGTTCGCGCCATTTCCAGCAGCGTTTCAGTTTTGGGGGTGTAGTTCGGGGTCCAATCCAAATTCGGTATGCGGGCCGTAATTTCGATCAACTCCCGTGGACCGGAAAAAGCTTCGCCATTTTCGGGCTGCGGCGGGATTACAGTCAGCACGCCAGGACCAAGCCGGGCCAACCGGGCCGATGGAGGCGGCGCCGCCGGTGATTGCGCAACTACGCTCGACAAAAAAACGCCGAACAGGATATGTGCCATGAGCAAGATGGCGCCCACCACCATCGGCGAACGCCGCAACGGGAAGATTTGCATGAAATGGCCGGTATGGAAAGGGCTGGATATGGAAGAAACGCGACTTCAATCAGATCAAACAGGAACGTCCCATCGACGTAGGCCGCCCGAATGGTGTGAATCGCCCGGAAAGTGTGAAACTGCCGGAAAGTGTGAAACTGCCGGAAAGTGTGAAACTGCCGGAAAGTGTGAAACTGACTGTCACGCAAGGCAAAAAACGCCGCTCGCGCAGAAAAGGCTGATAAAACGCAATCTTCAGTATAGATACCCCAGGTTCATAGGGTCAAGAAACTCTTTGGTTCGAACCACGATATTTTTGCCTCGCCGGCCGCAAAGCACCATCACGCAGAGGGTTCTTCCACTCCAAAAAGGGGGGCTGGCGGTGCGATTTGCCGATACCCGCCGCACAATGGCCTTGGAACGCCGACGTACAAAAACGCAGCCTGGGGAAGTGTACCGTGGCGCCAATGCTTGTCAGATTGGCTCATACGGGTGTACGCTCAAGGGGGTAAAGAAGTCTTGATCATTCTCGTTGGAAATGTATTCGCCCATGCTCCGACCTAATTTCGACCAGCCGAACCGTTTTTTGGGGCTCGTTTTTCTAGCGGTCGTTTCGTTCACTTTTTGGTCGCCGGCGCGGCGGTTGGCGGCCGAAGCGCCAAAAGAGTCGTCTTCTCCGGCTTCGCCAGCCGATGCGCCGCGGCCGTCTCGATTGCCATCGAACCAACCGCTTCCTTGGCGCAGGGCAACGAAAGGGCGACCGCCACAACACGCCATTTCCAGTGACGAAGTGCGACTAGCGATGCTGGGCGTCGATCAGGAGCAAATGAAAACGTTCGTCGGCGAAGGGCCGCTATCGAACGACGAGTATTCGCTACTGACACGTTTGCTTTATCAAATGCCTCGCATTAGCCCAGGCCAGTGGACCGCTTGGGCGGATTCGCAACTCACGCCAAAATTGCTCGTCGCGGCGCCCCGGAAGTATCAAACCCAGGTGATGCGATTGTCGGGAGCGTTGGCCGGTGTGAAACGCAAGGCCTTGCCGAAATCCTTGGCGGACCGATTGCTCCAAGAAGACCGCTTGCCCGCCGCCGAGAACCGCCTGCTGCCTCCGGAGCTTGTTCGCGCCTGGCGGTTCGAACAATTTTATGAAGTGGAAGTCGAAGTGGACGGCTTTGATAAAGGCGCCGTCGTTTTCGCCCGACAAACGCCGCTCGCCTGGCTGCGGAAATCGACCGCGAAAGAATCACTCGGCCAGCACCTGCAATGCAATGCCATGTTCCTGCGGTTTTCAGCCGGGCGCCCGCTGTTTATCGCTGACCGGATCGCTTGGCGGCCGACGGAAATAAACGCGGGTTTGGGCGTCTCGGCTGATCATGTCTGGCTGGCGGCGCACGGGGTCGATCTGGGCGAATTCGATTTCGTA
The DNA here is from genome assembly GCA_024276655.1 of Planctomycetota bacterium. Lineage (GTDB taxonomy): Bacteria > Planctomycetota > Planctomycetia > Pirellulales > Pirellulaceae > SZUA-33. The sequence goes on along the minus strand of JAJRWU010000098.1, from coordinate 10,740 downwards.
CTCGACCGACGTCCCCTGGGCGCTTTGGAATCCGACATTTTCTATCGGCTCTTGGAAGTGGCCGCGGGTAATCAGCCGCCCAGTATTCCAGGCGACGTCTTGGAACAGACGCCCGTCTTCGACGTGCTTACCCATCCGCAACAGAAACGCGGCCGCTTGGTGCATTTCCAGGGCGTGGTCCGACGTGTGACGAAAATCAGCTTGGGCCCGGGCGACCGCGAAGTTCGTGAAAGATTCGGCATCGATCACTACTACGAAATCGGCGCATTCGTCCCGCTAGGCAATGAAATCGTTCGCATGGGCGAAGGACAAGACGCCCCCACGTTCACCAATAATTTTCCCGTCATTTTCTGCACCCCAAGCTTGCCCAAGGGGCTCCATGAGAGCGATACGCTCAACGTGCAGGTACAACTCTCCGGCTTCTTCCTCAAACTCTATTCCTACCGGAGCCAGTACGTTTCAGAACACAACCCCAAAGAGCGGCAGTTGAGCCCGATGTTGCTCGGATTCCAGCCGCGCCTCGTCGAGATTCGCAGCACTGCAAACCCGTACGCCGCGCCCGCGGTGGGCGGCGCGTTCCTGATCGCCTTAGCATTGATTTGGCTCCAGATTTGGCGATTTTCCCGTGGCGACGCCCGAGCAAACCGGCAATCGCAAGCAAGCCGGCTCGAATCGCTCAACGCCGAATCGCTCGACGCCGACCTGAAGCAACAATTCAGCCCCGATTCCAACGAGTCGGAGTGAACAAGGTGCGGCGCGGCGGACGCTCGATTGCTAGGAACTCGATTGCTAGGAAATAGCCCCGAAATAAGTTCCCGGTTGTCGCCCAAAAAAGCCCGGCATTTTCAACATGCCGGGCTTTTAATTCGGTAGGTCAATTCGCGACGGTTCCTTTGTGGGGCCGTGGCCCTCCTTCGGACCCTCCTTCGGAGCTAAAAATCGAGGTCGTCGCGCTCGCCGGTAATCTCCTTGACGCGGCGGCTGATTATCGCATCGCGGCTTTCGTTGCGGCGTTCGATTGCTTCACGCAGCCGATCCAACTCCTTTTCCATCCGCTCCACTTGCATCAGCCGACGTTTTTGGCGAAGTTCAAAATGACGATTCACCAGTTCCTCGATTCTCTCAGCCAACTGCTCGCGGTCTTCGCCCTCGACCCGGCGAAAATCCTGGCTAAGGCGCATCGATTGCTGGTTCAATTCGGCGTCTTCCCGATCCATTTCGAACATTTCAGGATCCATCTGATGCGGCGGTCCGCCGAACTGATTATGCGGTGGTGCTCCGAACCGACCATGCGGCGGTCCGCCTTCGGGATGCCTGCCCGGTCCGCCAAACGGATCACCACCACGGCGCGGCGGCGGGCCATCTCCACGGCGCGGGGGCGGACCTTCATCACCACGGCGCGGCGGCGGGCCATCTCCACGGCGCGGCGGCGGACCTTCATCACCACGGCGCGGCGGAGGGCCATCGGGCCTTCCTTCACCGCGCGGGCGCTCGCCGCGGCGAGGCGGCGGGCCATCGGGGCGTCGCGGAGGAGGTCCGCGCCGCACGTCGTCGTCTCGCGCGTCGTCGTCGTCGTCATCAAAATCAGCCAACACAAAGTCGGCCAGCGCACCGTTTCCAGACCGGTGCGATTCGTCGGACCGGGCGTGGCCGACCAGCGCCGCAACAAACAACGTCGCGGCGAATAACGTAGCGTACTTCAACATGGGGTTCGAGCCTTCCTTAACAAAGAGAGAGTTACAACGAATTGTCTTGAAAATCTTGTTCCAACTGCTGGATTTGAGTGTCGACCCAGCGAACCGCTTGTTCCGCCGGCCGAGCGTTACTTTCGAACGACCAGACGGCAATTTCGGCCGAAGCGATGGCGTCGTCCAAGCCGCTATCCCACGCGAGACTGGCGTCATCGTTGGCGCTCGTTTCAGAGGCGACAGCTTTTGGGGTTGCCGCTTTTGGGGTTGCCGCTTTTGGGGTTCCGCCCTCTCCTTGTTTGGATAGCGGCGTTTCCACAATTTTAATTGCATCGGCCGCCACGGAATTCCGGCGGCTGGGGCGTTCCCTTTCGGCTATGGACGCGAGCGGGTTTTGTCGAACCGCCGGCAGGCGCGCCCCAACAGCGAAAAACGTCAAGAGCAAACTTCCCGCCACCGCCCACACGGCCCAGTAAGATTCTGTTTGCGATCTATTTGTCGATGTAAAATCCTGGCCTTTCGAAAACGCCGGGCTTTGCTGCCGGGCGACCAGCGGCTTGTTCTTTCGCGACGATTCCGATTTCGCCAATCGCACATTGCTCGTATGCGACGTATTCTCCGCCGCCGCCTCCAGCAGGTCCGCCAATTGCAGCCAGCTTTCACGCAGCGTTTGGTCGGGTGCAAACTGTTCGGGTGCGGACTGATGGCGGCCGCTCGTTTCCTTCGGCTTGCGTGGGGAGGTCAAGGCCGTCAAATCGGCGATTTCCCGTTCGAGTGATTTGTTCATGCGCCGTTCTCTCCGAAAAAGATGCGCAACGCTTCCAAGCCGCGTCGACAATGGCTCAAGGCCGTATTGACTGGGCAATCCAACAGTTTGGCGATTTGCCGAAATTCGAGGTTCCCGTAATACCGCAGCAACAAAACCCGCTTTTGAGCCGGGGTGAGTTGCTCCAAGGCGGCCCGCAATTGCTGGCGAGATTCCGCCGCCAGCGCCGCTTCGAGCGGTTCTCCCGTATCGCTATGTGGTTCGTACTGGCGCCAAATGTCGTCTTGCACGGTTATTTCGTTGGCCGGTTTGCGTGATCGATCAAAAACCAGCCGATCAGCAATTCGCAACAAGTAGGCTCTGGCGTGTCCTTGCTCCCGGTAGCGCCGCCGCGCTTCCCAAGCCCGCCGAAAAACTTCCTGGTAGAGGTCGTCCACGACGTCATCGCGGCGGACCATGCCAAACAGGTAGCCACGCACCGCCAGCCCATGCTCCTGCACCCATTGCGCAACGCGTTCGTCCGCCAGCGGTGTTCTGTCTACTGCGGCCATGCTTATGATTCTAAACGAGCCAACAGCCGAATTATTGCAGACAATCTGAATAAATTCAGAGCGGCTCAGTAGAAAGGCGCTTCGCATTTCAAACGCGAACGCATAATGTTCGGCGATAGCACGGCAATGCTGGTGGCGCGACAGAGAGGGCGGCAATGCGCAGCGTGGCGTGCGGGAACGCCATTGCCTCTCGCATCAACAAATCAGGCAATGCATTTGCCACCGACGACAACGAGCACTCAGAGTGTGATGCGTCGGACGTATAGGGCCGTCCGAGAAAGAAATAAAATAACTGCCTGAATAGCGTAGGTAAAGAAGGACTTTTAGTGGTTTAAGCGGCGCCGAGGCGACTTATGACCATCTGGTCCCCTCCCAACAACTGGGCGTTCAATAACAACGATGGTCGGTTCCGATTCAATGCCTGCGCTTCCCGAAGGCTTCGCCGAAAAACACTCCCACGCGGAAAATCTGAAAATATGGCCGAATGCGGCCGCTGCACGTTGAAACTGCGTGAGGTTTGAGTTACCAATGGAGTTTCCCACATTTGGTTCCCACCGCCGCCATTGAAAGACTTCTCGCGATGAATCATCCGTTGCCTGTTCGGTTGTTGTCGACCGCCGCTCTCTCGTTCGCCGTTCTTTTATCGAACGGCTTCGCTCCCATGGCGCGCGCCGAAGAGGCAAAGCCGCCCGCAGGGTTTCATTACATTTTCAACGGGCAAGACCTGAAAGGCTGGCACGGCGACAACCCGCACCAAACGGTGCGCGCCCCAGAAGGAGAGCGCGAGCAGGCCATCGCCAAGCAGCAGGAAGCGTTCAAGAAGCATTGGCGGGTGGAGAGCGGCGAATTGGTGAACGATGGGCATGGTCCTTACGCCACGACCGACCAGGACTACGGCGATATCGAATTCAACATTGACTACAAAACCGTCGCCAAGGCCGATAGCGGCATTTACTTGCGTGGCACGCCGCAGGTGCAAATCTGGGACACCACCAAGGAGGGCGGCAAGTGGGACCGCAACGCCGATAAAGGCTCCGGCGGCTTATTCAACAATTCGAAGGGCGCGGCAGGCCAACTTCCCTTGGCGCTGGTCGATAAACCGTTCGGCGAATGGAATCGATTTCGCATCCGCCAGATTGGCGCCCGCACCACGGTTTTTCTGAACGACGTGCTGGTGGTCGACAACGCCATCATGGAAAATTTCTGGGACAAAACCCGTCAATCGCCGTTGCCGGCGCGGGGCCCCATCCACTTGCAAACGCACGGCGGCGAGATCCGCTGGCGCAACATTTTTCTGCGTGAGATTCCGGCCGACGAAGCCATCAAACTGCTTCGCGGCGACGACGCCCAGCAAGGCTTTACCTCGGTGTTCGATGGCAAAAGTCTGGCCGGTTGGGCCGGCGCCGTCAACGATTACGAAGTGCGCGACGGCGCCATCGTTTGCAAGCCGGGCAAGGGCGGCGTGCTGTTCACCAAGGAGGAATACGCCGATTTCGTCGTGCGTGTCGAATTCAAACTGCCGCCCGGCGGCAACAACGGTTTGGCGATTCGATATCCTGGCGAAGGCCGTTCGGCCTACAGCGGCATGACGGAACTCCAGGTGCTCGATAACGACGCCGAAAAATACAGTAAGCTCGATCCTCGCCAGTATCATGGTTCGGTGTACGGCATGGTTCCGGCGTATCGTGGTTATTTGCGACCGGCGGGAACCTGGAACTATCAGGAAGTTACGGTTATTGGCTCAACGATTCGAGTGGAGCTCAACGGTTCCGTGATTCTCAATGCCGATGTCAGCAAGGTCACGGAATTCAAGGGCAACGCCCCGCACCCCGGCAAGGATTTGAAGAGCGGCCACTTCGGCTTCGCCGGACACAACGACCCCGTGATGTTCCGCAATATCGCGATTAAGCGTATCAACCATGAATGATTTTGATTCCGTGCTCTCCGCGGCGCAACGGTTGCCCGACGAAGACGGTTAGGCTATGGCAAAGCCAATTGAATACCTGGAGGGCGCCCGCACCGATTTCGACGAATCGTTTGACTGGTATGCGGTGGCCGTTCGCGGAGTTTGATGGGAGCGTTCATCGTGACGCCGGCTTGATTTCACAGGAGAGAACAGAGAAATCCTGTTTGTTTCCTCGTTTCCGCTGCATGAAAAGCATTTCGATGCATGCTTTGTTTTCCTCCGCAAACAGTATGACACACGATGTGATTGGTTCCGCCATCGAAAACTTTAATGTTTTGAAATGGTCGGACAGCGTTTCCAGATTGATCCTGCCCGGCGCCAACGCCGAATGATTCCGCACTTTTCTCTGTTTCCTCCGTTCTCTCCTGTTCCATTCGTGTCACGCGGATTTAGCACGAGCGTAAAACGTCATTCCATAACTAAAGGACCATTCCCCACGTGCCCAATATTGCTGCTGAACCACTGGAAAATTTCGCTCGAAATCTTTTGTCGGGAGGAGGCGTCGCCGAAAACGACGCGGCCGTGATCGCCAAGAGTTTGGTTGGCGCCAACCTGCGAGGCTACGACTCGCACGGCGTCATGCGGCTGCCTTTTTATCTCGACATGCTGGCCGCGGGCGATACCGTCGGCGGGGCGGATTTGCGGGTTCTGCAAGAGTCGCCCACGCTGTTGGCGGCCAGCGCGAACTGGGGTTTCGGCGTGGTGCAATGCCACCGCTTGTTGGGTCGGCTGATCGAGAAAGCGCGCGCGTCGGGCATCGGTTTGGGAACGCTGCTGGAAGCCAGCCACGTGGGGCGTTTGGGGGAGTATTGCGAGCGCGCCGCCGAGGAAGGTTTCGTATCTATCTTCATGGCGAACACCCACGGCGCCGCGCGGCGCGTGGCCCCGCCGGGCGGGAAATCGCCCCGCTTGGGAACCAACCCCATCGCGATTGGCGCCCCCTGCGGCGATACGCCGCTGGTGCTCGACTTCAGCACCAGCGCCACGGCGGAAGGAAAAGTGCGGGTGAAAAAAATTGCCGGCGAACAAACGCCCGACGGTTGGTTGATCGATAACGAAGGCCGGCCCACGAACGATCCCAACGACCTCTACGCCGATCCGCCCGGCTCCATTTTGCCGATGGGCGGCGATCAAGCCTACAAAGGCTTTGGCTTGGGCTTGATGATCGACATTTTCACAGGCGCGCTTTCGGGCGGTTTGTGTTCGCGGGAAACGCCGGAAACGCCCAAGGGCAACTGCGTTTTCATGATGGTGGTCGACCCCGCTCGTTTGGGTGGCGCCGAAGCCTTCACCAGGGAAGTTACCGGATTGGCCAAGTTCGTTCGAGATTGCCCCCGCATCGATTCCGAGCAAGAAATCTTGCTGCCCGGAGACCCAGAGCGGCGCACGATGGAGCGTCTGCTGCGGGAGGGCGTGACGCTCGACGAGGGAAATTGGGGCCAACTGCTGGAGTTGGCCGAACGTCTGGGAGTTTCTGCTCCGGCTTGATGGCCTATACTTCGCACGGCCGGCAATGGCTCGTTTAACGGCAAGCCGAAGGCGGCTGCGTTTTGCGCCAACGCGTACGGCCAAGGAAAAAACGCAGCCGCCTTCGGCTTGCCGTTAAACGAAAAAAGCGCTATTTTCAATCGTGAGCGGTATATCTTGCCGTTTGGGTGAAAAAGCCCTCTGCCGCCCGAATGTGCAGCAAAAAAAGCATTGTTTCGCTCTGCTGCGTTGAATACGATAAATAGAGGGTTCCGGCTTAGGGGCGTTCGTCCGCCAGACCCTTGTTATGCATCGGGCGGAATGAATTTGCATTTTTGCAGCTCTTTCGTGTACAACTTCAGTTTTTGGCGGCGCGACGTTTATACTGCTGCGCCGGTAGCGATGGCGGCGGTCGCGCCGCGCGGGCCTATTTTGCGGCGGCGTTGGGCTGGAGTTGCGCGTTGGGGCGTAGGGTTCTTAGGGGCGCGTTGATGTCGGAATTAACGGCGGATGAAATTGGTCGTCTAGCGCTAGATTTCCAGATCTTGGCGCCGGGCCAACTCCAATCGATTTTATCGGAGTTGGGTGGTCGCGATGCGTCTCCACAGGCGTTCGCGCAGGTAGCGCAGCGGCGGGAACTACTCACCAATTTCCAGATGGATCGCCTTCTGGAAGGCAAACGCTCCGGCTATTATTACGGCGACTACAAGGTTTTGTATCTGGTCGGGATGGGAACCTTCGCCCGGGTTTATCGCGCCGTGCATCGGGAGTCGGGCAAGGTGGTGGCGGTCAAGGTGTTGCGCCAGCGGCAGCAAGCCAAACGAGACGACTTCGTCCGTGAAGGCGAAATGGGCCTGGCGCTGCGGCACCCGAATATCGTGCCCATTTATGAGGTTCACGCTGAAAGAACGAACCCGTTCTTTGTCATGGAGTTTGTTGAGGGGAGCAATTTGCGCGAGTTTGTCAAAGCTCGTAAGAAATTGACGGTCGAGGAGTCGGTGCGTTTGGTGTCTGATATTGTCACCGGTTTGAACTACGCGTTGGAGAAAGGCGTCAGCCATCGCGACTTGAAAATGTCGAACGTTCTCGTAACTTCAGTCGCGCGGGCCAAATTGGTCGATTTCGGTCTGGCCGCGATCGATGGCGGTGACCTGGGCGATAGCGAAACGCATCGCACCATCGACTACGCCGGCCTCGAACGCGCGAGCGGTGTACGCAAAGACGACAAACGCAGCGATATCTTTTTTGCCGGTTGTATTTTCTACCACATGCTCTGTGGGCGGCCGCCGTTACTCGAAACCAAGAGCCGAAATCAACGCCTGAACCTCGATCGTTACAAGTCGATCCGGTCAATCACTGAGTTCGAATCCGGCTTGCCGCCCATCGTGCTCACCGTGCTCAACAAGGCGATGGCCTTCCAGCCGGAAAAGCGTTACGCGACGCCCATGGAAATGCTGCTCGACTTGCGGCAAGTCAAAAAACGTTTGGAGTCGGGCGACGCCGCCGCGCCGGAGGTGCTCGTCTCGGAGCAAGAGGCCGTTCCGCAAGACGGCGCCAATCGCACCGTGATGATCGTTGAGTCGAACATGGAAATGCAGAACCTGCTCCGCGAGCGGCTCAAAAAACGCGGCTACCGCATTCTCGTGTTGAGCAACGCCGGCCGCGCTCTGGAGCGATTGCTCGACGACCCGCAGGCGGTCGATTGCGTTATCTTTTGCACCAGTGAATTGGAGTACAACGCACTCGACGCCTTCAGGAAGCTGCAAGAAGATCCTCGCACCAAAAACCTTCCCGCAGTGCTCCTGCTCGACAAGGTGCAAGGCGCCATGGCGGAGCAGGTAACGCTCGACGATCGGCATGTGGCCATTTCCATGCCGTTTAAGGTTCGGGAGCTGCGCGCCCTCCTATTGCAAGTACTGCGCGATCGGCCTCCGGCGGCGTGAGTCAAATTGCCATTGCCGGTTGTTCGCCCCCTGAACGACGTTGTCTCGGGTCGGGTCGTGAGCTCGTCCCCTCAACCTCGTCGGGCGGACGAGAACTTCACTTGTTTCACGGCGGCGTTACGTCTATTATTCACTACAAGTTGTTTATTATAGGCAACTTGCGGCGCCTTGAGCGGTTTTGCGGGCTCATGGGGCGCCGGCGGGAGTCGTTTTCAAACCGGCCTTTTGGCGTTGCCCGATGCGGTGGTGAGTAAACTCGGAAACGGGTTTATTTGTCGCCCAGTTGATTTGTTTTCGGTGGAATAGCGCACACACCCAACGGCCGCTTTGAATTATATTTTAAGTGTCATTTATAAATGATAAGGGAACTTCATGCGCTCTCTCAAGAATGTCGGCGGAGGCCGGTTGCGTCTATTAGGGTTGGTTGTCTTGATATTGGCGACGCTGAGCGTCTCGGCCACTGCGGCGCCGCTCAACAAGCCGACCGCACGTGATCGGCAAGTCGCGATCGTGGTCAAAATATTGCTGAAGCGAAAGCACCTGACCAAACATCCGCTGGACGATGAAATTTCCCAGCGGGCGTTGAAAACATTTCTCAAAAGCCTCGACCCCATGAAGGTCTATTTTTACCAGGCCGACGTAGATGCCTTCAAACTGAAGGAAAACCAAATCGACGACATGCTCAAACGGGGCGATATCAGTTTTGCGTACGATATTTTCAAGGTGTTTCTCCAGCGAGTCGACGAACGCGTCGCGACCGTGAATGTACTCCTCAAGCGAAAGTTCGATTTCAATCTGGACGAGGAAATTGTCACCGACCCCGACCTCCTCCAGTATCCCAAAACACCCCAGGAGGCGGAAGAACGTTGGCGCAAGCGAATCAAGTACGACTTGCTAGGACGTAAGGCGGATGACGAAGACGACGCCGAATCGAGAGATCGACTACGGCGCCGCTACCACAGCTTCGCCAGCCGCATGCATCAGGTCGACAGCGACGACTTGCTGCAAATGTTTTTGACCGCCGTAACCACCTCGTACGATCCTCACACTACTTATATGTCGCCCAACACTCTGGAGAATTTCCGCATCATGATGCGGTTGAACCTGGAGGGCATTGGCGCCCAGTTGAAAATGGAAGATGGCTACACCATCGCCACGAAAATTATTCCCGGCGGCGCGGCCGACAAAGCCGGGCAGCTGAAAGCCGCGGACCGAATCGTGAGCGTTGGCCAAGGTGAAGACGGTGAAATGATCGAAACAGCCGACATGCGGCTCGACGATGTCGTGGGCATGATTCGCGGATCCGCTGGAACGGTGGTCCGACTGGGCGTGCTTCCCGGCGGCGCCGGCGAGAAGAAAATTTATAAAATCACACGCGCTAAAATCGAACTCAAGGATAGCGAAGCGCGCAGCGTTATTTTTGAACAGGGCCAGAAACCCGACGGCCAAAGTTACCGGATCGGCGTGATCGATCTGCCCAGTTTCTACATGGACATGGAAGCCGCACAGAAGGGCGGCGACAACTTCAAAAGCACCACCCGCGACGTGCGACGTATTTTGGAGAAATTCAACACCGAGAATATCGACGCCGTGGTGCTCGATTTGCGCCGCAACGGCGGCGGCAGCCTCACTGAATCGATCAACCTCACCGGGTTGTTTATCGACCAGGGCCCCGTCGTTCAGGTAAAAGATGCAGACAGCCCGGCCCAGCATTATGACGACCTCGACAGCGGCATGGTTTGGAAATGGCCGCTCGTCGTGCTGACCAGCAAGTTCAGCGCCAGCGCCAGTGAGATTCTCGCCGGCGCCCTGCAAGATTATCATCGGGCGATTATTGTCGGCGACAAAGCCACGCATGGAAAAGGAACGGTGCAAAGTTTGTTGGAATTGGGTCCTCAATTGTTCCGGGCGCCGAACCCTCCGAACCTGGGCGCCTTGAAAATCACGATGCAGCAGTTTTATCGCCCCAATGGCGAAAGCACGCAAAAACGCGGCGTGCTGGCCGATGTTGTGTTGCCCTCGCTCACCGACCAGATGGACGTCGGTGAGTCGGACCTGGACTACGCCGTGCCGTTCGACAGAGTCGCGGCCGCCAAATTTTCCAAATACAACATGACCCCTCCCGATGTGTTGTCTAGGCTGAAAGCGAAGTCACTCGCACGCGTCAACGCCAGTGAGGATTTTCAAAAGTTGGCCAAAAACATCGAACAGTACCGCTAACAAAAAGATCGCAAAACCGTTACCGTGAACGAAAAAAAATACCTCGCGCTGCGCGAGGAATTGAATGCGGAAAAAGAGGAAGCCAAACAATTCGAAGAGCAGATCAACGGCAAGGATGAAATTGTCGAGCGAGATGACT
>JAJRWU010000097.1 GCA_024276655.1 Planctomycetota bacterium | reverse complement strand
ATCCGTGCCATCCGTGGTTCATTTATTACACGAATAGGGCCGCTCGTGAAATGACGGGATGCACTGAGGAATAGTCACGCCGTTGCACGGCAATGAGTTTAACAATTCAAAATCGCCAAGTCGTCACTAATTTCGCGAACGATGCTAAAGCGAGAATGGGTCGCCGGCCAATTGCCGGCTTTCGGAGGTGAGGTCGTACATGTCTTGAATTAACTGAATATCGCAAGGCCGTTGTGTTACGTTGCGGCGGGAAAACATACGCCGCTGCGTGGCGACCATCACCTCCGGCGGAAGTTCGGTCACTTGGCCGAACAGGCGGGCATAGTTCACGTAGCTCGGCACGTTGGTGGTCACGAATCCGTACAGCATGCTACAAACGCCGATTGTCTTGCCGGTAAAAATTCCCGTGTTGATGGCCGACTTCGAGTAGTCGCCGATGATGCAGCCCAGAAACTGCATTCCCGTGGAGGTTTTTTCGCCATCGTAGGTCATGTTGACTTCGCCGTAGGTGTTTTTCAGGTCGCTGTTGCAGGTGCCCGCGCCGAGATTGATCCAGCTTCCCAGGTAGCTGTGCCCGAGAAAACCGTGGTGTTGTTTGTTGGTGTACGGCTCGATCACGGAAGCCTCCACCTCGCCGCCGATTTTTGTCGTGTGGCCAATCGAGACGGCGTCCTTGATGGCGGCGTGTTCCAGCACGCGAGCGCCGCGGCCGAAGAAAACCGGGCCGCTCAAAAAACTGTAAGGACCGATCGACGCGTCTGCTTCGAGAATGATCGGGCCGTCAGACGTCTGCGTCACGACATACTCGCCCAGTTTGGCGCCGGCGGCGGCGAACACGCCATCGGCCACTTCCAGGTAGTCGCCTTTTTCCAGCCGATACTCCAAGCTCTCATTCAAGGCCGACAGATTGTATCGCACCACATCGTGCGGAAAATGAAACAGCGGCAGCTCGCCTTCGAGCAGTTGCAGGCCCTCAAATTGCCCCACGGCGAATTGCGGCCAGTCTGCCGATGTCAGCCCGGCTTGCGGCGCCGACGCTTCGGGCGGCAACAGCGCGGCGGCAACTTGGCCTTGGTCGAGCAGCACGCCAGGACGCCCCTCGCGCTGCAAACGCTGCAATGTTCGATAAGCCGCCACGGTCGGCGCCGCGCGCGCGTTCACCAAGAGCACGCCCTTGCCCGCCGCCGAATGCGGCGGCGGTGGGTAATCGCGTTTTTCCAGTTCACGCAGATAGGGCCGCGAAATCGGCGTGACGGAATCACCCAGCAGGTGCAGCCAATCGATCAGGCGAAAGCTCGCACAAGAGATCGCATACGCCGGCCGCGCCAAGGAAATCGGCGAAAGCTGCTCGACGAACTCGTCTTCAAACACGAAAACCGCCATACTCGCACCTCCATTTGCCCGGTCGGCTTGGCCTCGCGTGCGCCAAAAAATTGTGGGAAAACTACCCCCCCGATTCAGAAGCCCGGCTTTTTGAAAAAGCCGGGCTTCTCAAATCGCCACACTGGGCGGCAACGCACTCTCCGCTATTTCTTCTGGAACACAAATTCCATGCCTTCCGGCGTTCGCTGGTTGTACTTGGCGTCGAACTCTTCGTCGTTCATGATCAAGAGCATGATCCCTTCAATTAAACCCACTATCGACGTGAGAATCCCGCCGAACCCACACGTCAACACCGTGGCTAGGAGTAGTACGATACCCGCGGTGGTCGAACCCAGGTAAAAGTGATGAATACCAAGGCCTCCGAGTAGAATCGCCAGCACGCCCGCTACCACTTTGTTCTTGCCGCGACCTGAATCAGCACTTGCCATGATCTTGCTCTCCTGAAGAGACTAACTCGGTGACGAAAAAAGCAAACAGCCGCCGCCTCGAAGTATCTCGCAACTTTCGGCGGACGTCAAGAACATTGGGAATATGCTATGTTTGTGTTTGATCTTGCCGACGCCCCGCCCCTTACGCAAGCGTTCTACCAACGCGACCCGGCGCGCGTCGCCCAAGAATTACTTGGAAAAATTCTCTTGCGCAAAACCCGAGCAGGATTCGCGGGCGGGCGAATCGTGGAAACAGAGGCCTATCGCGCCGAAGGCGACTCCGCCAGCCATGCCTTTCGGGGCCCAAGCCGCCGCAACCGCGCCATGTTCGGTCCGCCCGGCAGAGCGTATGTGTATGCGATCCACGCCAAGTATTGCTTCAACGCCGTGACTGAATATCGCGGCCAGGCCAGCGCCGTGTTGATTCGGAGCATGGAGCCGCTGGTCGGACTCACGCAAATGCAAACCCGGCGAAAACGCGAACGTTTGCTCGACCTCGCCAGAGGACCAGCCCGAATCTGCCAGGCGCTCGAGATCGACCGGCGGCTCGATAGCTGGAATTTGACACGTGGAAAACGGCTCTGGATCGTCAACCCGCACGCGCCGCTCACAACGTCGGACCGCATTCTGCAAACGCCGCGTATTGGCGTCACGTCGGCCAAAGAGTTGCTCCTGCGGTTTTGTCTGGCCGATTGCCCATTCGTGAGCGGACCTCGAAAGTGGCGAACCTAGCAGCTCGCAGATAATTATTGTTGGAGTGGCTACGTACGACGGCCTTGGCAGGCCAACGTACAATTTTTGTATGAATAAGCAGGGCTAAATCTCTAACCTTCGGCCGATTTCCACGACTTGGTCTGGAGGAATCTTGAAATAGGCGCTGGCGTCATGCGAGTTATGCAGCAGCCAGGCGAAAAGCCGCTTTTGCCAGTGGGTGAAGCCGGGCCGGCCGACGGTTTGTAGCGTGAGCCGGCCGAGGAAGAACGACGTTTCGGGGCTCGTTAGGTCGACATTGTATTGGAGGCATTGTTGCATCAGGTTGGGAACGCGCGGCGTTTGCTTGAAGCCGGTATGAGCGATGATTCGGTACACGTTCTCGCCCAGATGCGTGACTTCAACACGATTCTCCAGCCGGACCCAGGGAACCCGCTCGGTCACAATGGTCAACAACGCCACCGGGTTGTGCAGCACTCGGTTATGGCGAAGATTGCTCGACAAGGTTTGCGGGATCGTGTCGGAACTGGGGGTCAGATAAACCGCCGGCACATCAATGCGAATCGGTGGATTGGCGCGGATGTCGGCGAGGAAATCATCGACCGACATCCTTCCCGGAATCAGCAACCTCGCCACCGACCGCCGACCACGCTGCCAGATAATCATCACCGCGCAGGTGGCGGCGCCTAATAGCAGCGGCAGCCAACCGCCTTCAAGAAATTTCACCAGATTCGCTCCGAAGAATATCAGGTCGACGCTCAAAAAAAATATAATCACGGGAATCGCCCACGCGCGAGGCCACTGCCACTTCTTGCGCATCACGACATAAAGCAGAACAGTCGTGATCACCATCGTGGTGGTGATCGCCATGCCGTAGGCGGACGCCAGCCGCGCCGAAGTGCGGAACGACAACACGCAGCCCAGCACCGCCGCGAACAGCAACCAATTCACCACCGGTACGTAAACCTGCCCGCGTTCGTCCTTCGAGGTGTGGACAATTCGCAGACGCGGGAAGTAGCCAAGTTGGACTGCCTGCACGCTGAGCGAGAATGCTCCGGAAATGACCGCTTGCGAAGCCACGACCGTTGCCGCCGCCGCCAGGAAAACCATCGGAATGTGCATCCAATCGGCGGCCATGCGGTAAAACGGATTATCGATCGCTTCCGGTGTTTCGAGGAGTAGCGCCCCTTGTCCAAAGTAATTCAGCAAAAGCGAGGGAAGAACGAGGCCGAACCACGCTAGGCGAATGGGCTTTGCTCCAAAATGTCCCATGTCGGCATAGAGAGCTTCACCGCCGGTTACGACCAGGAAGACAACGCCGACCACGACAAAGCCTCGCCACTGATTCGCAATAAAAAATTCGACGGCGTAATGAGGGCTGCAAGCCGCCAGAACGCCAGGATGCCTCACCAGTTGCGCGATTCCCAGCCCCGCCAACAGCACGAACCAACAGAGAATCACGGGTGCAAACAGCCGCCCCACGCGCGCCGTGCCGCGACGTTGGATGAGAAATAATCCACACAAAATCGAGATCGTGATCGGCAGCACCAGATGATCGAAGGCCGGCGTCGCGACATGCAAGCCTTCAATGGCGCTGAGCACCGAAATGGCGGGGGTGATCGCGCCATCGCCATAAAGCAACCCGGCGCCGAACAGGCCCAACACGACCATCGCGGTTTGCTTGGGGGCTTTTCCCCGCTTGGAAACGGCCAGCACCATCAAAGCCAAAATGCCGCCTTCGCCGCCGTTGTCGGCGCGCATGACAAGCGTCAGGTACTTGAGCGAGATCACCACCAACAAGGCCCACAATATCAGCGACAAGACGCCAAAGATGTTTTCCTCGGTCAACGGTACGGAAAGTTCGCCGCGAAAACACTCACGCAGCGCGTAGAGCGGGCTCGTGCCAATATCGCCATAGACGACGCCTAACGCCGTGAACGTGGTCAACCCGATCGAACGACCCGGCGCTGCCCGCACCGGGGGCGCGATCGTTGCACCGGCCGCCGACAGGTCGCCGACATTCGTTCCTGGCGAACTGCTCGAAGGACTCGACACTATAATGCTCCTTCACCAATGCTCCTTCACCGGCGGCAAAGAGTCCAATGGTTGACGATCGTCTTGAGCGCCTTCAAAACGTTTGTATGGCTCCCCGCGGCTGACCACGCTAGGTTCTGTTCCATCTATTGGCCGAAGGCCTTAAGTTACCATAGCCTGGGGCATCGCCCCAGGAACCGAAAAAGACAGCTATCGTTCCCAGGGCGATGCCCCAGGCGATGGTGAAAATAGGCCTGCACCCAAATGAAATGAACTTGGCCTGCGGTCAAATGAAACGTTGCGAAAACTAATGAACACTACGGAAATGGACGATATCGACAGGTCGTGTGATACAATATCGCTGGCCTTGTAAACGCGAGCCTTTCTTGCGGCCAATGAATTGCATTACGCACCAGCGTTCAATCCATTCTTTATTTGTGGCTTATTGATTGCGCGACACCTGTTTTCGTTTCTCTGTTTGACGCGTGAAAACATGCCTGCTCGCCTAAGGTGAATGCCATGGAGTTCCGCTATCCCTACAACTACCCAGTCGCCTCGTATTGGTGGGCTGTTAGTTTGCATGTGCTCTTGCTGGCGGTTGCTCTGGCGCCGCTGGCGGGTTTGTTTTTTCAAACGCGGCGACCGGTGCGCCAGCTCGACGCCTGGTTGTGGATCGGTTGCATTTTTAGTTTTCCGGTTCCCTTGACGCTGGCGGTGCTAACGCTTCCCTTGCATTTTCGACCGTTCCTGATCGGTTTACTTGTGTTTGCCGAAGTGGTCTCGGCAGCGGCTTTTTTCGTCACCCTGAGCCGCTTGTGGACCAAGGGCGGCGCTGTCAACGTATTGAATGTGTTGGGCGGCTTATTGCTGTTGTGTCTTTTCGTCGCTCTGCTTTTGCCGAGTGTGCCGGCAGCCCGCGAAGCGGCGCGGCGCATGTCTTGCGGCAACAACATAAAGCAGGTGATTCTGGCCGTTCACAACTATCATGACGCATATCATATACTGCCTTCGGCGGTCGGCGTGAACGAGAATGGCGTGGAGACTTCCTGGCGCGTACTCTTACTGCCCTATCTGGAAAATCAGAGACTTTACGAGACCTACGACCAAACGCAACCTTGGAATTCTCAGGCCAATCAGAGTATTTCCTTGCTCGCGCTAAATGCGCTGGCCTGCCCTTCCAATCCGATCCAGCGAGACGACCAAGGACGCTTTTATACCGCCTACGCCATGCTGCTTGGGCCCGATGCCTCGCTCGTAAAAACGGGCAGACGCGACTTTTCCGACGCCTCCGGAGGAACTGCAAACGCACTGGCGGTGGTGGAAGCCTGCGGACGCAACATCGTCTGGACCAAGCCGCAAGATGTCGACCTCTCGCAGTTGCCGCTGGGCGTGAATCGGCCCGGTCGCGCGGAGCACATGTCGTACGGCGCTCTATCGTCGTTTCATCCCGGCGGCGCACAAGCGGCATTGCTCGATGGCAGCGTGCGTTTTATTTCAGAGAGCATCGACCCCGAAGTGCTTCGCCAGTTGGCCTCCGCCAAAGAGGCGCCCCGCGAGACGGAGTGAATCAAAGATAATAACCTCAGTGGCGCGCCGCCTGACCAACAGCATTACTCACCCCAGCGTGGAATAATCGACCGGTTGGGTGCAATCGAGATCGTGTTCGACGGGCGGCAGGGGGTATTTCAGGCCGGTGGCGCAGTTGAAGAGCACGGCCGATTCATCGGGGCTGATGCGTCCCGCGGCTACTTCTTTTTGGTAGGCGGCCAACGTGGCGGCGCCTTCGGGGCAGAGTAAAAGGCCTTCTTTTTGAGCGGCTTCTTCGCGGGCTTGGAGAATGGCGTCGTCATCCACCGCGGTGGCGAAGCCGTTCGATTCCCGCACGGCGCGGAGAATGAGGAAGTCGCCCACGGCCACCGGCACGCGAATACCCGCCGCCACGGTATGAGCGTTTTTCCAAAGTTCGGCGTGTTCGGCGCCTTCGTCGTACGCCTTCACAATCGGCGCGCAGCCGGTGGCTTGCACCGCCACCATGCGGGGAAGTTTTCCGGTCAGCCAGCCGATTTCCCGCAGTTCGTTAAAGGCTTTCCACATGCCAATCAGGCCGGTGCCGCCGCCGGTCGGGTAGAAAATAACGTCTGGCGTTTTCCAACCCAGTTGGTCGGCCAACTCCAGGCCCATTGTCTTTTTGCCTTCGATCCGATACGGCTCCTTGAGCGTGGAAAAATCGAACCAGCCCATCGCTTGCTTGCCTTCGCCCACGATGCGGCCGCAATCGTTGATCAGTCCATTCACGCGCCACACCTTGGCGCCCTGCGCGGCGATTTCCCGCACATTGATTTCCGGCGTGTCGTCGGGGCAGAAGATGTACGATTCAATACCCGCCCGGCTGGAGTACGCCGCGAGCGCCGCGCCGGCGTTGCCGTTCGTAGGCATCGCGACTTTCTTCACGCCCAATTCCTTGGCCATGGAAACCGCCATGCAAAGCCCGCGCGCTTTGAACGAACCGGTGGGCAGGCGGCCTTCATCCTTGACCAACAGTTCGCCGCCGCCGGCTTGCAAACGCGGGAAGGGTATCAGCGGCGTGTGTGATTCGCCCAAGCTGACGACATTCTCCGTCCGCCGCACCGGCAGAAACTCCCGGTACCGCCAAAAATCGGGAGGACGCGAAGCCAGTTCTTCCTTGCTAATAGCAGCCGCCAACGCGGTAAGATCGTATTTGACCAACAGCGGCTTGCCCGCCTTGGAAAGGCCATGCAGTTGGTCGGGCGCGTAATGATCGCCCTCCATGCCGCATTCCAGGTGCGATACAAAAGTGGCCCGCTCGGCGGTGAGGTTGTCGTTCGTGGTCATGAGGTTTTGCGAAGGGTTGTGGCGGATGAATGATTAACAGTACATGGTCAAGTGGCGATTTTCGTTTAACGGCAAGCCGAAGGCGACTGTGTTTTTCGGTCTTGCCCATACTCGCCGGCACAAAACACCGACGCCTTCGGCTTGCCGTTAAACGAGCCTTCGGACCCTAATGTTCAGGCGTGGCGTCCCAGGCGTTTTGAAAAATTTGTTCGCCCATGGTGGTGTAAGGGTTGGCGAAACTATCGCGGAAGACGGCTTCGCCCGCCGTCACGCAATGCGCGCCGGCCAATGCCGACTCAGCAATTTGCCCGCTGTTTCGCACCGCCGCCGCAATGATTTCCGAGGAATAGCCGAAGTTGTCGAGCATCGCGCGGACCTCCGGAATGAACTCACGGGAGATGTCGCCGTGTTGATCTTTCCAGCCCAAAAACGGACTGATAAAAGCAGCTCCCGCGCGCGCCGCATGCCAGGCTTGGGCCACGGAGAAAATGAGCGTGGCGTTCACTCGCACGCCATGCGCGGTGAGTTCGCGCACGGCCTTGAAACCTTGCTCGCTCGCGCCCACCTTGATCACGAAGTTGGGCGAAAACGCCGCCAACTCTCGCCCCTCCGCCACGATGTCTTCCCACTGCGTCAAATGAGGATTGACCTCCACGCTGATCGGTTTGTCGGTTCCGGCGAAGAGTTCGGCAATTTCGCTGATCACGGTTCGGAACGGTTTGCCGGAAGCCTGCACGTGTTTGGGGTTGGTGGTCAGGCCGTCGATATCCCATATGTCGAGCGCCCGGCTGATTTCGTCGGTCTTGGCGCTGTCGAGAAAGAGTTTCATGGTGTTTGCCTTGCGTGGGTGATGCCCTTGAGTGGGTGTTACCAGTGCGAACGCGTTTTACTCCACGCCGCCGAACGACACATGCTTGGTTTCCAGGTAGGCCTCAATGCCTTCGCTGCCCAATTCGCGGCCCAAGCCGCTTTGTTTGAACCCGCCGAAGGGGCATTGGCTGGTGGAAGGCACGGCGTCGTTCACGCCCACGGTGCCCGCCTCCAGCGCTTCGGCCATGCGCCAAGCCCGGTTGATGTTTTGCGTGAACACATAGGCGGCGAGTCCATATTCAGTGTGATTGGCCAGTCGTATGGCTTCGGCTTCGTCGTCGAAGGGCACAACGGGAACCACCGGGGCGAAGGTTTCTTCTCGCATGCAAAGGGCGTCGGGCGCGACGTCGGTCAGAATCGTGGGCTGGAGAAACGCGGAATCGTCGGACCCGATGCGTTTGCCTCCGCAAACAACCTTGGCGCCGCCCTCCACCGCTTGGTTGATATGGCGCAGTGCGTGGTCCACGGCGGCGCGATCGATCAAAGGACCAATATCAACACCTTCTTCGAGCCCATCGCCCACTTTCAAGGCCGTGGCTTGCCGGGCGAACGCTTCGACGAACCGGTCATACGCGCCGCGCTGCACATACACCCGATTCGCTGCAATACACGACTGCCCCGTGTTGCGGAATTTGGCGATCATGGCGCCTTGCACCGCCTGTTCGAGGTTGGCGTCATCAAACACAACCAGCGGCGCGTGGCCGCCCAATTCGAGCGATAGGTTCGTGACGCTTTCAGCCGCGCGGCGCATCAATTCGCGGCCCACTTCCGTTGAGCCGGTGAAGGTCACTTTCCGGCAGTTTGGGTTGGCGAAGAATTCGGCGCCAATCTCTTGAGCGCTGCCGGCAACGGTTTGAAAGACGCCCGCCGGCAGTCCTACTTCGTCAAAGGCTTCGGCCAAATGCACCGCGCTGAGCGGCGTGGCGCTGGCCGGTTTCAACAACACGGGGCAACCCGCCGCCAACGCCGGCGCCACTTTCCGAACCGCCAGCACCAAAGGAAAATTCCACGGCGCAATGGCGCCCACCACGCCCACCGGTTGCTGCAAAACCAAGTGCCGTTTGTTGGCGACCTGTTGCGGCACAACGCGGCCGTACGTGCGGCGGGCCTCTTCGGCGAACCATTGCAGATGATCGACCGTCATGCCCACTTCGCCCCGGCTTTGCGCCAGCGGCTTGCCGTTTTCCAGCGTGATCGTCTTCGCGATTTCCTCGGTTCGCGAGGCAAGCACGGCGGCGGCGCGGAGCAGAAACGATCCGCGCTGTTGGCCCGTTAACGCTCGCCATGCGGGGCTGGCTGCGGTGGCGTTGGCAATGGCGCGGCGCACGTCGTCCCGTACAACGGTGGCCGCGCGTGCAAAAGGTTTTCCTGTTGCCGGGTTCGTCACGACCAACGGCTGGCCGCTTCGCGACCACTGGCCGTTCAAATACAGCGGGCGAACATCACCTAAATTTTCTGTGGAGTCAGACATCGATTTTGTTTGCGTTTGGTGTTCAACGGATGACTGGAGCCAGTCGCACACATACAAGATTCGCCATTGTAGAGTGTCTGGGGAATATTTCGAGGCCCGCTCCCACCGGCCGGTCGCAGGCGTTACGCTGCAACATTGCAGGCGAGAAAAAAGACCCGATGCTTGTCGCAATTCAACGAAGGCGAACCAGTTATGATCAGCGGCTACCCCGACTATCTTCATGTTTCGGCCGAGCAACTTGGCGCGGGAACGCCGGTGGCGGTGCGGGTCGGCGGCGACATGGCCGATTTGGCCCAACACCTAGCCGCAGCAATGGCGGCGGAAGTTGCCGCAGCGCAAAACGCAGGTCGCGACGCGACGCTGATTATTCCAGTGGGGCCGGTCGATCAATTCCCGATTCTCGCCGCAATGATCAACAGCCAACAGCTCGATTGGCGGAACGTGGTGCTGATCAATATGGACGAATACCTGACCGACAACGACCAATGGGTCGACATCACGCACCCGCTGAGTTTTCGCGGATATATGAATCGTCTGTTTTATGATCTGATTGATAAACAATTCGCTCCGCTGGTGGAGAATCGCATTTTCCCTAACCCAGGCGCGGCCGGCGATATTGGCCGCTTGATCGAACAACGCGGCGGCGTCGAGGCCTGCTTTGGCGGCATCGGCATCAACGGCCACATGGCTTTTAACGAACCGCCGGAGCCCGGTGAAGAGATGCCAGTCGAAGAGTTCGCGGCCTTGCCCACGCGCGTGCTTTCGTTGAGCCGAGAGACGCGAACCGTGAATTCCGTGACCGTGGGCGGAGAAATTTCGATCATCCCCCACCGGGCGATTACCGTCGGCATGAAAGAAATTCTAGGCGCCCGGAAGATGCGGTTCTATTGCAACCGCCTCTGGCAGAGCAGCGTGGTCCGACGCGTATTGCATGGACCGATCACCGCGGCATGCCCGGCTTCGCTGATGCGCACGCACGCCGACGCACAACTCACCGTGGCCGAATACGTGGCCGCCCCGCCGGATATTCGCCTGCGTTAGATATTGAAGTTGAAGCTCAGCAACCACGCCGTTGGAGTTCACACTAAGAGCTCCTAACATAACCCCTGTGTGGCGTTTCAAACACGGAGTTTGATGCTGACCTACCAAGTTGTGTTAGAAGGTATAAGGACCATCGGAACAATGAGTGGCGGTCATACGGGGGTTGCGGTGTCGTTCCACTTCGGCAGTAGCTTGTCGAATGGGATACGCAGTTCAGCCTTGATGTCATCGGTTGCTGTTTGTCCCGTGGCATAGAACCGACTAATCACATTGACGGTCGTTCTCAGATTCGTTTTCGATCTTTTTTTTCGACCGGCGCCCGGACGACGCACTCTTCCGGCGGCGGGATCCGTTCGCCAAATGCTCCAACTCCGCGACACCTCGTTCGATCGTGCGTGTCCCACAGCCAAATAAGGACCGCTCGATAAATAACTGCCGCATTTGTGTAGCCATCGTCGCCAGACGGTGGGTGAGCGGTGAACCATCCCACGCTCTGGCGGGCATGGCCACGACACTAATTTTCCGCTCGATGCTAAGCCAGCCAAATAGGGAACTCCACCACATCCGCGTCACTGCGATTCAATGGCCGCGAATCGGCGTGCGTCCTTCTCGGAAAGAGTATTGTAAAAGTCAACCGTTCGGCGCGGCGCAACGGCGTCCCGTTGGTTGCGAAAAATAAACGCCATCCTTGGCGTCCTGATCGAGGGAAGTTTGGTCCGCTCATCCGAACCTCAAATGTCTTTTCGAACTCAACTTGTGGCGCCATTTCAAAGCCACTCAAAATAAGCCCGGCATTTTGGAAATGCCGGGCTTTTATTTGTGGCCCATCGATTCGGTGTCGGTCTCAATGTTCCCGCAACTCTCAATGCAGAAGCTTGTCGATCAAAAACGCGTCGGCGCTGCCGTACTTGTCGGATTTCGACACGCCTTGAATTAACAGATGGCACTCGTGCCCGGCGCGGTCGGCCTTTTCCTTCATTTTTAGGCCGTATACCGGGTGATGGATTCCGTGCCCGGCGCTCTTCGAGGGCAGCGTCATGTCGTTTCCGTAGGTCATCAAGAGCGGCGGGTCGTTGCCGTCGAGGTGGCTGTAGGGCGAAAACTCGACGTACAAATCGCGATGCTGGGCATAGTTTTTAAGGGCGCCGGCCATCGTTTGCTCACCCACCGCCATGTTGATCATGCGGTGTTTCAACACATTCGGCCCCAGCCAGCCTTCGATCACCTTTGGGTCGATCGAAGTTTGCCCTCCCGCAACAGCCGCCGCGCTCACTCGCGTCGACTCCCGAAGCACGGGGTCTTTCGCATTGGCGTCGGCGAGGTCGTCGTGCAGCAAGATCCACATCGAGGTGCAGGCGCCGGCGCTGCCGCCGGTGAGCGCGATGCGGTTGCCATCGATATTCCACTCGGCGGCCTTGGTGCGAATAAACTGAATCGCGCGGGCGGCGTCATGCACCGGCGCCGGCAGCGGGGCTTCGCCGGTGAGTCGATAGTTGACCGCCGCGTAGGAAATTCCCTTTTCTAAAAATTTGGCGATTCTGGCCGGCGATTGTTTTTTATCGCCGCCGATCCAACCGCCGCCGTGTATGTACACCAACAGCGGACGCGGCCCTTCGCCCTCAGCTTGCCAAAAGTCGAGCACATTCATTTTGTAAGGGCCGTACGAAACATCGGCGTGCGTGGGCTTGTTTGCCGGGGGGGCGTCTGCTGCGAGAAGCGGGTTCGCCAACAATGCCAATAAAAGGAATGACGCAACACATGTTTTCATCAGAATTCACCTGGTGTGGGGAGTCGATTTATTTGCCGGATCGATTCGCGTGCGGGCCCATTCGGGCAACGGTTTGGCGGGCCGCGCGGCTCTCAGTTACGATGACTTGTCGGCCGGAGGCATGCAAGGGGCAAATCACCGCCTGCGATGGGTTTCTGGAGACGATTACTCAATGGCGTCACGAGAATAATGGCGTCACGAGAATGCCCGTTGATGGCCGTTTGCGTGTGGAGTTGTTGGCGGTATTGCGCCGGGCATGGGAAAATGTCGGCTGCCGGCAAAGTTTTCTCAAAGAAACCCCAAATTAGGCCGAACCTTTCATTCAGAGCCTGCGTCTTACGGGCATGTGCGGCTGAGCGTCTTTCCCGGCAGGGCTTGCACCCCCCCAAAGGAATTGCTTTCGGTCAATTTCAGTGCTATAGTAGCAATTGGTTGGGAAGATGGCGGCGGTTCAACGCCGGTTTTTTCTCGACTCACCATGAGGCAAGTTTCTTTCTCAACTCTTCAGCAGGGCCTCGCGCTCTGGGGAACAGTACGATGCGCAATTTCATGAACGCTATCGATATCTGCAACACGTTGGCCGATCTTCGCGATCGCGTCCGAGTGGCTGGTATTGTGGCTGTGCGCATGTTCTCCGACGCGCTCGTTCTCGATGCCGGCTATTTAGGGACCAGCCATCAACCCAGATGGCAAAGTGTGCAGAGCGTGTTTTGTAAACGCGCGTTGTGCCTGGTCCCGAGTGCGGCGGTCGTTGGAACCTCGGTTTCAGCGACAACGCCACGCGTGGTCCGGCGCTCCGAACGGCTAGAGACGCCGTCTGTTTTGGCGGCTTCTTAAGCGAACCGTTTTTAGCGAACCAACATTCGCCTAATTCGATTCGAACGCCGAAACACGGAGCTTCGCCCAAAGCAAACGGTGCGCATCCTTTCGCGCGCTCGAATGCCTTGGACCTCACCCCTGCACGTTTGCGGTTGCTGGTTCCTTCAGCGCCGCAAAAGAAGGTTCGAGAATATCATGGCTACTTGCATCATCGACGAAGAATTGACCATAGAAGACTTGGTTCGAGCTGCGCAAACGGGCGACCGCGACGCGTTCGGCGAGTTGTTCGAGCGTTATGAACACTACGTATTCGCGATCGGGCTGCGCCGCTTGGGCAACCACAACGAAGCCCAAGAGTTGAGCCAGGACGTTTTCATCCAGGCCATGCAGAAGATTTCGCAGTTGCGCGAACCGGGCGCTTTCGGCGGTTGGTTGCGTTCGATCACGCATCGGATGGCGATCAACCGAGGCATGCGGCGACCGCCGAGCGCTTCCTTGGCGCCGGAAACGATGGAAGCCGTGTGTGTCGACCACAACACTCCGCTGGCATCCGCACTGGCGGATGAGCGGAAGTCGGAAGTGCGTGCTGGCTTGCGCCGACTCGGCAACCTCGACCGCGATACGCTCGTGGCGTTTTACGTCAAGGGTCAATCGCTGATCGAGATGAGCATCGATTTCGAGGCGCCGGTCGGCACGATCAAGCGTCGACTACACGTGGCGCGAAAGCGTTTGGCGAAGACTTTGGAAAACCTGCTCGCCGTTTGAATCGGTTTGTAGCCGACGTCAACAAAGCGAGATTACAACCCGCACGCGCCGCGAGGCTCTTCTCGCGGCGCGTGTTTTTTTTGGTTCTTCCGTGACTTTCGCACCTGCCCAAGAACTACTCCGTGTTTTTCAGATGCCGGCAAAGCCGCAGGGGTGAGGCGTATTTGATTTCATGTCCTGGAAGGATTCAAGCCATTGGCATCGAGCGGAAAATTAGTGTCGTAGCCATGCTCGCCAGAGCGTGGAATGGTTCACCGCTCACCCACCGTCTGGCGACGATGGCTGCACAAATGCGACCGTTATTTATCGAGCGGTGCTTAGCCGGTGGTGTTCGCTGCGATCGACCGCCGGCTAATGGCTGGCAGGCCTCCGGCTTGGCGGGGATTTCATCACACCCTTGCACGGAACACATCTTGGACAGGTCCCTTAATGGGTCGTTCTGATTTCACACCTTTTGATAGGACGACGCGCCGCCCTCAGCCCCGCAGCGGGAACGCAGCGAGCACACGTGGGGCGATGTCTGAACTGTTATACTTCATGCGGCAAAAATTGAAGTTTTGCACGCTCTAAGGCGAGCGGCGGAAAATAACTTACCCGCACGCGGCGGGAGTCCGAGATTTTTTTTGGTTCCCACCTACGCGGGAATGACCGTTTACTGATTCACTCGCTTGCGCTTCGTGCTTGTATTAGGTAAATTTTCATCTGCCGCTCGCCTAACAACAAAACGAAAATTCAGGCCGTCCGAACTGTCCAATCTTCCTCCACGCGCTATACTCCGCCGCCCATGAACCCACGAACTCCGTCACAACGAGTTGGCGAACTGCGCAAGCAGATTCGTTATCACGACCAAAAATATTACACGCAGGCAGCGCCGGAAATTTCCGATCTTCAATACGATCGGCTCCTGCAAGAGTTGAAAGATATCGAGGCCGCGCATCCGGAGCTTATCACGCCGGAGAGCCCCACGCAGCGAATCGGCGACGAACCCGCCGCCCATTTGGAGCAGGCGGAGCATCGGTTGCCGATGTTGTCGATCGATAACACCTATAGCTTGGCCGAGCTGCGAAAATACGGTGAGCGAATCGCCAAATTGCTGCCCGGCGAGCCTGTCGAATGGGTGGTTGAGTTGAAGATCGACGGCGTGGCGGTTTCGCTGATCTACGAAGCGGGTGTGTTGGTTCGGGCTCTGACGCGCGGAAACGGACGCGTCGGCGACGATATCACGCATAATATCCGCACGGTGGTCGATGTGCCGTTGGCGCTTTCCACGGAGAGTCCGCCGCGGGTGCTGGAAATTCGCGGTGAAATCTACATGACGAACACCGATTTGGTGCGGCTCAATGAGCGGCAGGCGGCTAATTCGCAACCGCCCTACGCCAACACGCGGAATGTAACCGCCGGCAGCATTCGCTTGTTAGATCCTCGAATTTGCGCCGAGCGGCGTCTGCGCATGTTCAGCCACGGCGTCGGTTATGCGGAAGGTTTGAAATCGGCCACGCACATGGAGTTTTTGGAGGAGATTCGCAGCTACGGCATTCCGCCCACGCCGCACGTGGAGTGTTTTTCATCGTTCGCACTGGCGGTGGAGCATTGCCAGGAATTGATTGGCCGATTGCACGAACTCGATTTTGAAGTCGATGGCCTGGTGTTGAAGGTCAATCGGTTTGAGCAACGAGAAAAACTCGGCGCCACCTCGAAGAGTCCTCGCTGGTTGATTGCCTACAAGTTCGAAAAATACGAAGCCACCACGCAACTCAACGCCATCGAAATTCAAGTCGGCAAAACGGGCGCTTTAACCCCCGTGGCGGAATTGACGCCGGTGCAATTGGCCGGCACCACCGTGAGCCGGGCGAGTCTGCACAATGCCGAAGAGATCGAGCGAAAAGATATTCGCGTCGGCGACGTGGTGGTGGTGGAGAAAGCCGGGAAGATTATTCCGCATATTGTGCGTGTGGAAAAACATGAACGTCGAACAAACTTGCCGCCCTTTCCGTTTCCCGACCACTGCCCGGTATGCAATGCCGTGGCGAAAAAAGACGAAGGCGGCGTCTATATTCGCTGCACGAACTTTTATTGCCCCGCCCAGGTGCGAGAGCGGATTCGATTTTTCGCGAGTCGGGGCGCGATGGAAATTGAAGGGCTGGGCGACAAACTCGTCGAGCAACTGGTCGGCGCCGGGCTAGTGAAAGACTACGGCGACCTCTATCGGCTGGAGGAGCAACAACTGCTCGAGCTGGAGCGCATGGGGCGGCGTTCCGCCGAGAAACTTTTGGCGGCTATTGAAGCCAGCAAGCAGCGCGGCTTGGCCCGGCTGCTTAACGCCTTATCGATGCGCCATGTGGGCGCTACGGTGGCCAGAGTGTTGGCCGCGCATTTTGGGAACATCGAATCGCTCCGCAGCGCCAACCAAGAACAACTCGCCGAAATCAACGAAATTGGCCCGATCATTGCCGCAAGCGTGTTTGGCTTCCTGCACGGCGAGCGCGGCAAGTCGGTCATCGACGACCTACAACAGTTGGGGGTCGTGATGACGGCCGAGCAACCGGCTACCGAAACGGCGGTCGGCAAACTGTTCGCCGAAAAAACCTTGGTGGTCA
This sequence comes from Planctomycetota bacterium, assembly GCA_024276655.1. Taxonomy (GTDB): domain Bacteria; phylum Planctomycetota; class Planctomycetia; order Pirellulales; family Pirellulaceae; genus SZUA-33. The sequence goes on along the minus strand of JAJRWU010000097.1, from coordinate 8,543 downwards.
CGGGCGTCTTGCAAAATCATTCCCGCCAGGAAATCGAAGACCTGATTCGCCAACACGGCGGACGAGCCGCCTCGAGCGTATCGAAAAAGACCGATTTCCTCGTTGCGGGAAAAAACGCCGGAAGCAAACTCGCCAAGGCTCAGTCGTTGGACGTCGCCATTCTCAGCGAAGACGAGTTTGAAGCCATGTGCCGCGGCGGCCAATAGCCAACGGGTGTAAAAAGGGTTCCCCGCGATTTCATACTCCACACGGGATCGAATCCGCGAAATATCAGCCATTCATCGAAATCGAACACAACGATTTGCAAGAGGAGCCTGCCGTGCTTGGTACACGTTTTCAGATTACCGCCCTGTTCCTTGTTGTCGCCACAATATCTCACAGCGCTGCTGCGTCTCACAGCGTTGCTGCGGGATTAGAACGAGTGCGGGTTTCGGACAACGGAAAAGGCTTCGTGTTGTCGAAGTCGGGGAAGCCGTTCGTCCCCTGGGGCTTCAATTACGATCACGAAGGCGACGGCCAACTACTTGAAGATTACTGGGACGATAAATGGCCCACGGTGGAATCAGCCTTTCGGGAGATGAAGGAACTTGGGGCGAACGTCGTCCGTATCCATCTCCAGTTCGGAAAATTCATGGAGAGTCCGACCAAGCCACGACAGCATTCCTTGGATCAGCTTGCCCGTCTGGTCAAGTTGGCTGAACAGACCGGACTGCACCTCGACCTCACCGGTCTCGGCTGCTACCACAAAAAAGATGTCCCCGAGTGGTACGACAAGCTGCCTGAGCAGAAACGCTGGGCGGCGCAGGCCGTGTTCTGGGAAGCCGTCGCCAAGACATGCTCGGAGAGTCCGGCGATCTTCTGTTACGACCTGATGAACGAACCGGTTGTTCCCGGTCGAGACAAGAAGCGTGACGACTGGCTTGGGCCAGGATTCGCTGGCAAGCATTTCGTACAGTTCATCACTCTGGAACGGAAGAACCGAAAGCGCCCAGACATTGCCCGTCAGTGGATTAAACATCTTGTCGCCGCCATTCGGAAACATGACAAACGGCGCCTGATCACGGTCGGTCTCGTCCCGTGGAGTTTGGATCGCCCCGGCCTGACTTCTGGATTCGTCCCCGAGAAGATCGCCGAGGACCTCGACTTCATCGCCATGCACATTTACCCGGAGAAGGGGAAAGTGGCCGAGGCGATAAAAACACTCAAGGGATTTGCCGCAGTTGGCAAGCCTGTCGTCATCGAGGAATTCTTCCCTCTGAAATGTGATGCCAAGGAGCTGGGGCAATTCATCGACCAGTCTCGCAAACATGCCACGGGTTGGATCGGTTTCTACTGGGGCAAGACACCGAAAGAATATCGGCCGCCGAAGACGATTCGTGATGCGATCACGCTGAGTTGGTTGGAGTTGTTTCAGGAAAAGGGCAAGACTCTTGGCAAGACTCCCGGGCGCTGAAGATGGCGAGAGTCGCGATGACCCACATTAAGGCCGAACTCCCAACCATTGTCCGTCTCGCCACTCTCGGCGCCGGACAAGCCGCTGGTCGGAGATTCTGCAACGCCCAGAATACGCTACGTTTGTTGCCGAGATCGAGGAGCACGGCAGCCGGCGAGTTGCCAATGGCAGGCCGGAACGAGATGGCCGAGAGGATTACCGAGGCGAATTGTGCGGCCTCTACGTCCTCCCGAGCGGCAGGGGAAAAGAATCGGCAGGCAGCCGCGCCGTGGCTAAAAAGATTGCCGCTTCACCAGAATTTGTGGGTGGCTCCACCTATCGGCGATCGCGGTTTTGGTGGCGGTCGTGAGCCGCGCCGAATAAAAAGCGGGGTAATTTCAAACCTTGAGCGTTCTTCGTTTTTCGCCGCAATTTTCGCTCGCGGGTCTCGCTTTCATAGATTGGGTGGATCAAAATGGACTTTGCTCAGTTGCGAGCGAAGTTATCGATCATTCTCGCGCGGCCTGGAAGTTTGACCTCAGCCAGACGCCGCCCGATCCGCCGTTGGCCTCTTTTTTTGCAAGATCAAATGAAAACATTGTTATCCTCGCTGGCTCTCATTTTTGTTCTCGGCGGCGGCGCGTTGTCGGCCGAAGAAGGCCAATGGCTGCAACTCTTTAACGGCAAGAATCTCGATGGCTGGGAAGTCAAAATTCGAGGCCACGAATTCAATGAGAACTTCGGCGACACCTTTCGCGTTGAAAACGGCGTGTTGACGGTCGCCTACGACAAATACGACAGCTTCGACGAACAGTTTGGCCATCTGTTTTACGAAAAACCGTTTTCAAACTACCGGTTGCGGGTGGAATATCGCTTTACTGGCGAACAAGCTCCGGCTGGGCCCGGCTGGGCGTTTCGCAACAGCGGTTTAATGCTGCACGGGCAATCGCCGGAAAGCATGCGTAAAGACCAAAAGTTCCCCGTTTCGATCGAAGTGCAACTCTTGGGCGGCAAGGGAACGGGCAAACGCACCACGGCGAATCTGTGTACGCCGGGTACGAACGTCGTGATGGAGGGCGAACTCATCACGCGGCACTGCATTAGCTCTTCTTCCAAAACGTATCACGGCGACCAATGGGTGACCGTCGAAGTGGAGGTGCGGGGGAACAAGGTGATCAAGCACATCATCGACGGCAAGGTTGTGCTGGCCTACAACAAACCACAACTCGACGACCGAGATCAAGACGCCCAAAAACTCATCCAGCAACAACACGGCAAGATGCTCTCCGGCGGCACCATATCATTACAATCGGAGAGCCATCCTGTCGAATTCCGCAAAGTGGAATTGCTCGTTTTGGAAGAGTGAGCCGCTGATTTCACCGCCGCTTGCCTTACCGCCCTAGGCCGATAAAGAAGCTGAAATTTCGGATGTCGTCGGTGCTTTCGCGGGCAATCGGAATGCCGAGGTCGAGTGCAATAGGCGCTTGCCCCATGGCGGGAATCGAAATTCGCAAGCCAAAGCCCACCGTGACACGGTAATCGTCTCCCACGATCTTGACGCTTTCCTCCACGGTGCCGAAATCGGTAAACACCACGCCCTTGAGCATGTCGTCGGCGGTGAGCGGAAACAGATATTCCACCGAGCCCAGGAAGCGAAAGTCGCCGCCGACCGCGATGTCGTTGATTCTAGGGGTGGCGCCGCGGAAATCAAAGCCTCGCATCGTGGAGTAACCACCGGCGAAGAAACGCTCCATGATCGGGGTTTGGCCGCCGCTGACACCGAGCCGGCCGGAGAAGGCCAGAGTATGACGCCCCGAACCGTCTGGGCGTTCGCGCATCAGGAAGTATTGGCGGAAGTCGATTTCAGCGCGGGGGTAGCTGAACGCGCCGAACACCTGTTCATACGCCAATTCGAGGTAATGCCCTTCGGTGGGGGCGAAAGGAATATCTCGCGTGTCGTGGACGACGGAAACTCGTTCGCTGAAAATGTTGTTCTTGCCAAGGGCGGCGTTGAGGTCGGGAACGGTAAGTACGCGCGGTCTGCGAACTTCAACACTCTCGGCGCGCGTCGTCAACGACAAAGAAAGATCGTGCGTCAGCCGGTAACCAAAACCGAGTCGGCCGCCGATGCGGGTTTCCGTCCAATCGCGATAATTACGATCGAAATAAAATCCGCTCAAGCTCATGCTGATCGGCATGTCAAATAAATAAGGTTCGGTGAAACTGACCATATACCGTTGGAGCACGGTTCCGGGCAACGCCTCAATGCGAAAACCCTGCCCGCCGCCGCGCCATGCAGTGCCGTTGAGAATGTCGTCGAAAGAAGTTGGCACTTGGCGCCAATCGAAATTGCGTTCGTCGATCACAATCTGACCCGTCACGCCGGCATTGGAGTTGACGCCCACGCCGACCATGAAACGGCCGGTCCGAGTTTCTTCGGCAAAAATATCAATGTCGGCGATTCCCGGAGGAGGCGGAGCCACGACATTCTGCGGTCGGCCGGATACACCCGGCGGCGGCAATACGCCGGTCAGTGTGGGCCCGCCAAACGCGCCTGGGGGTTGCGCGGCGAATTGCCCTTGAAAAACAGGTTGGGCGCCAGCCGGCGCGCCAAAAACCGGCGGCGAAGGATACCCGCCAGCTCCGGGTTGTGAATAGGCCGGCGGTTGCGAATAAACCGGCGGCTGCGAATAGACCGGCGGCTGCGAATAGACCGGCGGCTGCGAATAGACCGGCGGCTGCGAATACCTTGGCGCCGCCCGGCCAGGAGTTTGATAGCCCGACGCTTGCGGTGGCGCGACGTTCGCCGCAGCCCGCTGCGGCGGCGCGCCGCCATTGGCGGGAGCTTGCCCGCGGACGACATAACGCATGCCGTCTGGACGAGCGCCCGGGGCGCCCGCGACTTGCGGCGCGCCGCCAGCGCAGCCCGTTGCTGCAAGGGCGAGCGCCGCCAACGTCAGTCCGGTTGTGAATATTCGACAGCTCTTCACCAGGGATTCCCTATCGCAGAGGCGGCTGAACTGTTGGCTTTGCCTGGAGCAGTTCAACGGGAGTGACATAGATGTTCAGGTCTAGGAGGCGTGCATCGCCTTGCTCGGAGTAGACACTCGGGCTTTGGCCTCGAAACGAGGGCGCCGCTCCGTTCGCGACTTGCGTTCCGTCGGCGTCGGGCACTCGCGGGCTGAGTACAATTCTTGGCGGATCGCCTTTGGAGGGGTCGGCCACGAAAAGGCTCGAAGCTCCCAACCGACGTTCGCTGGCGCGCTTTTTTCGAATGTCGACGACATCGCCGGGTCGCAACGACACACGATTCAACACAACATTCCGCCGAGTGTGCGGAAACTCGCCGCCGACATGCACGGTGATTTTCCCCACGCGGTACATCTCGCCCTCCTTGACTTGAAACACGACGTCCAATTCCGGAGTGTCTTCGGCGAAACGCGGGTCGGCTTTGATGGAAGCGAAAATATGCCCTTGGCCGCCATAGAGGTCGGTCAGCGTGTTTTGATCTTTCAGCATCATGCCTTGATTAAAGAATTCGCCTGTTTTTAGATTGATCAGACGCTTGAGATCTTCGGCCGCAAATTTTTGATTGCCAACGAATGAAATATCTCGCACCGAATAGCGCGGTCCCTCGTCGATCACGAAGGTCAGGTCGGCCCATTTTCTTGACGGAGTGAATACGAGTTTGCGGCCCACGCGCGCCCGGAAATATCCCAGGTTGCGATAGTAGGCCGTGAGGCGATCGACATCTTCGTCGATTTTCCCCATATCGATTTCACCGCGAAACAAGTACCACAATATGCCCACCTTTGTCTTGACTTGCGTTTTCAGACGACCATCGCTGGCGATTTTGTTTCCCACGAACTTAACACTGCGAACACGTTGCTTGTTCCCTTCTCCCACCAAGAACACGACGCCCAAATCGTGCGGCTTGTCGCCCTCGGCGATGGCAACTTCGGCGTCGGGAAAACCTTTCGATCGATAAAACTCCTCAATACGGTTTCGGGCTTCCCGCACGTTGTAGAGATTGAGCGAATCCCCTTTTTTGAGATCGGTTTCCTTCAACAAAGCGCCGTGTCGGACGCTGTCGTTTCCCAGAAATTTGATGTAGTTGATCTTTGGCAACTCAAAAACTTCAAACGTTAGTTCGATGCCTTGAGGCGTCTCGCGGGTGAGAATGCGCACATCGTGAAACAGACCGCTGGCCACTAGGCGCCGCACATCCGACTGCACGATTTCAGGATCAAACGGCCGGTCGCGGCGCGTTCTCATGTACGATTCCACTTTTTGCTGGCTGATCGTCTTGTTCCCCGTGACTTTCACGGCCGTGACCATCTTTTTCGGCCCGACCGGTCCATAGACCGGAAGCGCGCGCGCCGCTTTTTTGGGCGCGGTCGGTGTCAAACCGCCGGGCGGAGTGATGCCTCTGGAGCCGAATTGGGCTTGCGCCACGGCGTTGGAGAAAAACACAACCGCGGCGACGACCGCCAATCGCCGCAGCGCCGCGGCCAACGAGCATTCAGAACCGGAGTTGCATCGGCTGGGCGTGCAGCGTGTGTTTAGGTTATTGGGCATTTGCAATCGCATCGAAAAGTAGGGAGATTCGCCAACGGCGCCATTCTTCGCGGAAACTCTTTTTTCGCCGAGATTCTTCATCGGGATTTTGCCGCCCTCCAAGGCTGAGCGGACGTCAGACGGACTGCTTCTCTTGATAACGCCATCGTTTCACCGGGAAACCGGGCGCGCTCAGAGTCGGGTTTTTGAAATGGTCGCGTAGAAATACAAGATCCTCCCGTTGATGACAAGGCTGGTTTTGCAACGATTTTGCTACTGGGACACCACCCTGATCTGGTTCGGGATGTCCCGCCGCCCGCTCTTGTTTGGAAAAATACCGACCTTGCCCCGACTTGAGCCTATTTCTATACTTCGCACCGTTTTTCACATTCTCAACGGGCGGCTTATGGTTTCGATGTCTGGCGAGTTCTCGTCTAGCTTGCCAACGCGCCGTTTGGAAGATGAAGCAAGACCTGGAAATCGGGAGACCTTCCCTATGTTGTCGCGAGCCCTGGTATTATTGTTTTTCTGTTCGGTTGGGTCCGGTCTGGCGTTCGCACAAGAAGCATCTTCGCCGCCCGCATCGGGGAAACCGGCGTCTTCCGGCCGATCTGCCAGCGGCGGCGGAACGCACATGTTGCCCAACGAACATGGGCAGGTTTGGCGGGAGTACAATATCGCTTCGTACACCAAACGTGTGACAAACACCGAAAAACCCGAGCAAGCCGTCGTCGATTGGATCTTGCGTGAAACCGGCAAGGAAGCCTGGTTCTCAGAGCCGGTCGGACTGTTGAGCGCCAACCGAACCACGTTGCGCGTGTACCATACGCCGGAAATGCAATTGCTGGTTTCCGACGTCGTCGACCGCATGGTTCACGGCGAAACGGAATCCCACTCTTACACGCTACGGCTGATCACGGTTGGCAGTCCCAATTGGCGGTCGAGAGTTTTTCACATGCTCCGCCCCGTGCCTGTTCAATCTCCAGGACTCGAAGCCTGGCTGCTATCCAAGGAAGACGCGGCCGTTTTCGTGGCGGAGTTGCGCCGACGCACCGATTTCCATGAACACACGGCGCCCAACCTGCTCATTCATTGCGGGCAGTCGCACACGATTGCGAGCATGCGGCCCAAAAATTATGTGCGATCTGTCAATTTCCGCTCGGGTTATGGCGCCGGCTACGACTTAGTCATGGGGCAAGTCGAGGAAGGGTATTCTTTGCAATTCAGTCCGCTACTTTCGGTCGACGGACGCACCCTCGACGCCGTGATCAAGTGCCAGGTCGACCAAGTTGAAAAACTGATTCCCGTCTCGATTGATGTTCCCGCCGCCGCGAACCAGCGTCAGCGCGTGCAAATTCAAGTTCCGCAGGTTTCAGGTTGGAGCTTGCACGAACGTTTTCGCTGGCCCACCGATCAAGTGCTCTTGCTGAGCAGGGGCGTTGTCGCGCGGCCCGCGCCGAGCACCAAAACAGTATTGGGCATGCCTCACCTTTTTGGCTCCAAGGGCGGACGCGGCGACGCCTTGCTCATGGTGCAATGCGGCGGCGCTGCGAGTCAGACATTGCTCACCCCAGCCGCCAGCGCGCCGGCCGCGGCGCGATTGAACAACGGCCGCTATTGATCGTAGATTCTTCGATAAACCGGGCGGGTAAGACAAGCGGCGGATGAAAATTAGCCCATTGCACAAAACGAGGAAAACCGGGTAAAAACAGACGAACAATGGACGCCTGTTTTAGAAGCCCGGCTTCTTTTAGGGGACATTGCGCGAACGCTCATGGTAACACAAGATGGCTCGTAATTGGCCCTGACCTACTCTGTAGAAAAGCATATCGCTAGCAGGCTAATCTAGCACTATGGTTTTCTACAGAGCAGATTATTTTCTTCGAGTTTCTTTTGGCTGGCAATCGGAGGGCTGGCCGATGCCATGAGAAATGTAGGCCATCGGAGTGTCCACTGGGCCATGTTTTTTTGCTAGGTCAGCCGTTTCGCGATTTACGTCAATGGCCGTCGGCGTACGTTGTTTTTCCTCTTTCGATATCGACAGCCGGACAGCGTGTCCGCTCGTCATCGCGTAGCTATCGTGATGGCATGAAGGAAAACAAGAAGCAGCAGCTAATCGACCCCGCTTCCCTGGCGCCGAAGGCAACCGCCGGCGGCTTCACGCTGCACGCTCGCACAGTCGGGACGCTGCCGATTATCAATCGCTGCATGGAACGCTGGCGGCTTCGGGAAACACTCGATACGTTTTTGCCTGTCGAGGATGGACGGAATCGAGTCAGCACCGCCGCCCTCGTTTGCAGAAATGCACGTCTTGGAAGTGTTCGTGTCATGGTGCGTCCTTTTTGGTGGGTTGAAAAAAGGCGGAGGCAAGGCCCAACGGCGATGCGATACGCGTTTCACGGGGAAGCGGTCGCGGGGTGCAGGAACCGGCTCCTTTTTTTAGGTGGCCATATTTGGCGGAGTTGCTTGGACGTTTGGGTGGAATGGGCGGCCGGGGCGAGCGGCCAGGAATTTTGCGAGGCGATTGTCGTCGCATAACGCGGCGGCGCGAATT
>JAJRWU010000096.1 GCA_024276655.1 Planctomycetota bacterium | reverse complement strand
TAGTTATTTTTCATTAGTCATTTGTCATTGGAGAAAGAGAAACAAAGATGCGAGCAAACAGACGGCCAATGACAAATGACCATGAACTACCGAAGAAACAGAGAAACCATAACCGACGCCAAAAATCAATTGGCGGACGAGTCTGAAGTATTTTAACCACGGATAACACCGATGGGCGCGGATGCCGGCCGCCACGACTCTTCTTCATCCGTGTGATCCGTGCCATCCGTGGTTCATTTATTACACGGTTAGGGCCGCTCGTGAAATGACGGGATGCACTGAGGAATAATCACGCCGTTGCACGGCAATGAGTTTAACAATTCAAAATCGCAAGTCGTCACTAATTTCGCGAGCGGTGCTTAAGGAGCCGTTGGAGTTCACGCTTCAGCATGCGTCCGAGACGAAAACACGCTAAAGGTGAACTCCAACGGTGGTCGGCAAAGTGCGTTCCCACTCCCACGACCAAAAAAGCAGCCGAAAATCGCAATTGAGCGAAGCACGGGTATGCCGTATGATTTTAACAGTACGCCATGGCGTTCCAGGCATCGGCGTCTGGCTGCCATCCATTCGTGAACCGATGCAGCTAAAACTTGTGACTCCCAGCAGCACCCCAAGCATACGGCGAAGCAAGGCCCGCCAGCGAAAAACCGGCGGCGCGGCCGAGTCGTCGGTCAATGGCAAGCAACGGGGTGAAAAACAACAGGCCGCCCAACGAAGGGCGACTCCGCCGCTGCCGCGCTGGGTGTGGGGCTGGGCGATGGCCGGGGCGCTATTGCTCTGGGCCGCCTTCCCGCCGCTCGGCTGGTGGCCGTTGGCGTGGGTCGCGCCGACGTGTTGGATTGTTTTGGCGGCCCTCCCCAAACGACCGCCGGGGCGTTTCTATCGGGCCATTTATTTGGCCGGGTTCGTGCATTGGATGCTGTTGTTGCAGGGTGTGCGACTGGCGCACTGGGCGACGTATTTCGGTTGGGTGGTGCTGGCGGCGTACTTGGCCTGCTACCTGCCGTTGTTTGTCGGACTGACCCGCGTCGCGGTGCATCGAATGCGCCTGCCGTTGTTCCTGGCGGCGCCCATCATCTGGACCGGCCTGGAACTGGCGCGCAGCTATTTCGCCTCCGGTTTTTCGGTGGCCTTGTTGGCGCACTCGCAAGTTTCCTTACCGGTGGTTATCCAACTGGCCGACCTTGCCGGCGGCTACGGCTTGAGCTTCTTAATCGTGATGACGGCCACGATTCCCTGTTACTTCATGAAGCTGCAAGAAACCCCTCCGCCGAAACTGGCGCGGCTGGCGGCGGCGGGCATTGGGCTGGCGGCGCTGGCGGCAATGTTGGCGTACGGCTATTCGCGTTTGGATGAGGAACAGGTTGCGACGGGGCCGGTGGTGAAGGTGGGGCTGGTTCAACGTTCGATCGAAACGATCTTCGAATACGACCGCGAGCGCAACGCAAAATCGCTGAGTAAATATATTGAGGAATCGAGGCTGTTGCTGCAAGCATCGCCCGATGTGCAACTGCTCGTCTGGCCGGAGTCGATGCTGAATATCGAACCGCCGCTGATCACCCACGACGACGTCATCAAACCGCCGCCGGGCGTCGAACTTCCTCCCGATATTGCAACGCAGCTCGACGCCGCCGCGCTCACCTTTCAAGCCAAAACATCGCAACTCGCCGCCGCGCTCGATTTCCGCGCGCCGCTGGTGGCCGGTACGGGCGCGTTGCACTACGGCGCCGAGGGGGTGTTGTCGTACAACGCGGCCGTGTATTTGAACGAGAGCGGCGACCTCATCGGCCGATACAACAAAATGCATCCCGTGATGTTTGGCGAATACATTCCTTTCGCCGGCTATTTCCCCTGGCTGTATCGGTTGATGCCCTTGGCGTCGGGGCTCACGCCGGGAGAAGCGCCGCAGGTTTTTCAAGTGGGCGAGTTGCGGGCGGCGCCGAGTGTTTGTTTTGAGAGCACCGTGCCGCACTTGCTCCGCCGGCAGGTCGTGGATCTAGACGCGTTCGGCCAATCGCCCGATTTTTTGCTCAACATCACCAACGATGGCTGGTTTCGCGGGTCGAACATTCTCGACCTCCACTTGGCTTGCGCTGTGTTTCGCGCCGTGGAATTGCGGCGGCCGATGTTGGTGGCCGCCAACACCGGGCTCTCCGCCTGGATCGATAACAACGGCAGAATCGTGCAGCAAACGCCGCGCATGCAGGCCGCGCATATCGTGGCTGAACTTCGGCGGAACCCACGCGATAGCGTCTATTTGCATTACGGCGATCTTCCCGCCGCCTGCTGTTTGGCGTTTTGCGTTTTGGCCGGCGTGGTGGGCGTATTTCCGCTCGCCGTTCGCGGCAAACGCGGCCGCGCGTTGAAAACAAAACGTGCGGAGGCCGACTCCATCTGTTCGACGCCGACCAACCGATGAGTTCGCCGCTCCCCGGTAAATCGGTTGGCCGACGTGGAAACAACGGTTTGAATCCAGGGGCCCAATTCGTAGCCGCGGGCTAGATAAATCGCGACGCCCAAGCGGCATCGGTTTTGAGGATACTCCGGCGCGTGCAACGCGTTCAGCGACCACAAGTCGGGCCGAAAGCGGCGCCAGGGGCCTTCGCTTTCTTGCAGGTAGGGCTGCAATGCCGCCGGTAGTTTCGCGGCGCCTTCCTGGTGAATCAGAATCGTGAGCCGTTCTCCTCCCGGCGCGTAAAGCGACCAAGCGGGCCAGCGGTCCCACCATCCCCAGGGCGCCCCCAACGGCGCAAGCACCGCGCCGCCAATCACCAACGCCGCCGCCCACTGAGCTGCTTGGCATCGCCACAAACCAGTAGGCTCCGTGGTTCGTGTTGCCTCCGTTTCCGTTGGGTTGTGCTTTCCCCTCCGCCCAGCGAACAAAACCAGAGCCTGGCCGAGAAAAAAACCGTTCCAGAGCAACACGCCGTTTTGGTGCTGCAAACCCCAAGGACCGAGAATGAGGAGCAAGGCCAGATGCATCACGATCGCGCCGGCGAGCGCGATTGTTCTCGTACGGCGAAAGCACAAACCCAAGCCGACCGCCAGTTCCCCCACGGGAAACAACCAAGCCATGTTCGGCGCGACGCGTGCAATCGTATCAGGCCGGACGACGAACGCCAGCAGCGTACGGGCGAACTCCACGCCCACGGTGTGAAGAAAAACGTAGTCGAACTTACTCCAGGCGGAATACAGATAAATGCTCACCGCTAGCAGGCGGGCCATGGCCAGAGCACGGCGGGCGTCGACCAACAAAAACACCACCGCCAGCAAGCAGAACTGGTAGGTCCAGGCCTGAATGCGGTGTTGGTCGAGCAGCATCAGGAAGCCCGCCGCCAGCAGATAACTCGCCAAGCAGCGGCCGCCCCAGCCTTTGGTGGAACGCGTTGCCAAAAGAACCACAAGCGACAAAATACAAACCGCGGCAGCCGCCAATTCCAACCACGCGGGAGTGTTCTGGACGCCCCATATCAAGGGCACTTGAGGATAGGCCGCCGAAGCCGATTGCCCCCCTGAAGCCGGTAACCCCACTGACGCCGGTAACCCCACTGACGCCGGTAACCCCACTGACGCCGGTAACCCCACTGACGCCGGTAACCACAGCGGCCATGTTGCGGCGTGCAGCGCCAAGCCGAAGACGGCCAAGAGCGTCAATAGTGCTGGCAGCCTCCAGGATTCGGCAGGGCCGTCCCACCGACGCAGCCAGCCGGGCGGCGTTAAAGCAGAGGGCGCCGTGGGTTGTGTGTTTTTCTTTTTCAATTGGGAATACGTTCGCCTGTCGCTGCTAGTTTGCATGTTAGTGGCGTCCACTCATTGCCTCTCATGATACGCTTCGTCCAGGCTGTCTAATAGCGAGGCCTGCATGCGAGCAAGAAATCGGCGGCTGCGGCGCTGCATGCGGCGCTGCAAATGAACGGAGCAGTCGTTATGCTAAACGAAAACTTTTGTCGCCCCGTTTTGCGCCCAACCTCCCAGTCCGGCGCGTTCACTTGATCTTGCCGAAGCGAACGCAACCGGCCGGCCTCACGGTGTAGCAGCCGCGGAACTCACCCTCTTACCTTCGCCCACGGAAGAAATCATGCTGCGAAAATCATGCTTGGCGCTGTTGGTTTTTCTGGCCTTGCAAGCGGTTGCTTCGGCCGAACTCAAGCTCCCCAGTTTGTTTACCGACCACATGGTGCTTCAGCGAGACCGCATGATTTCGGTCTGGGGCCGGGCCGATGCGAACGCCGGCGTTTCAGTGGCCATCGCGGGCGCCAACGCCACGGCGACGGCAAATCAGGACGGCGATTGGCGCCTTGCCTTGCCGCCCCTAGCGGCTGGCGGGCCGTACGAACTCACGGTGAAAACTTCCACGGGCGACGAAACAAAAGTAGCCGATGTGCTGGTGGGCGATGTCTGGGTGTGTTCCGGGCAATCGAACATGGCTTGGCCGGTGCGAAATTCCAACAACGCCAAGGCGGAAATTGCCGATTCGGAATCCTATCCGCAAATTCGTCTGCTCACCGTGCCTCGAAAAACGCAGGAAGATCAGCAGGCCGACTTCGAGGGGCAATGGAGCGTGTGCGGCCCCGACACGGTACCGAATTTTTCCGCCGTGGCTTACTTTTTTGGACGCGCCGTGCATCTGGGAGAGGGTGTGCCGATTGGCTTGATCAATACGTCGTACGGCGGCACGCCGGCCGAAGCCTGGACCAGCCACGGCGCCTTGGAACGCGAGGAATCGTTGCAGCCGCTGCTTGCGCGGTGGGAACAAGCCATAACGAACTACGACGCGAAAAAAGCGGAATCGCTGTTCGCCAACCGGCTCACGCGTTGGCGGGAAGCGGTGAAAAAAGCGAAGGCCGAGGGAAAAACGCCGCCGGCGCGGCCCCGTCCTCCGCAAAGCCCGGCCGCCAGCGCCCATCGTCCGGCCAGTCTTTACAACGCCATGATCGCGCCGCTGACGAAGTTTTCCATTCGCGGCGCCATTTGGTATCAGGGTGAATCGAACGCCGGGCGGGCCTACCAATATCGAACCATCTTCCCGACCATGGTCCGCGATTGGCGCCGCGTTTGGGGGCAGGGCAATTTCCCCTTTCTGTTTGTGCAACTGGCGAACTTCCGGCAAGCGGCGCCGCAGCCGGGAGAGAGCGCGTGGGCGGAACTGCGTGAAGCACAGTCGATGACGTTGGCCACCTTGCCCAACATGGCGCAGGCCGTCACGATTGATATCGGCGACGCGAACGATATCCATCCCCGCAACAAACAAGACGTCGGCCTGCGATTGGCGTTATGCGCGATGGCCGGAACCTACGGCGAAAGCAGCGTCTCGTTGAGTCCTCGGTTCACATCGTTTGAAATCCAGAAAGATAAAATCGAACTACGGTTCCAACATATCGCCGGCGGGCTTCAAGCCCGGGCCGGCCAGCCGCTAAAAGGCTTCGCCATTGCCGGGGAAGACAAAAAGTTTGTGTGGGCCAACGCCACGACCGACGGCGCCACGGTTACGGTTTCGCATCCTGAGGTGGCGAACCCGGTTGCGGTTCGATATGGTTGGGCCGAAAACCCCGACTGCAACTTGGTGAACACGGCCGGACTGCCGGCGTCGCCCTTTCGAACCGACGATTGGCCGGGGCTGACCGTCAACAGCCATTAAAAGCACCCCGAATAGTAGTTGCCGAATTAAAAGCACCCCGAATAGTAGTTGCCGAATTAAAAGCACCCCGAATAGTAGTTGCCGAATTAAAAGCACCCCGAATAGTAGTTGCCGAATTAAAAGCACCCCGAATAGTAGTTGCCGAATTAAAAGCCCGGCATTTTGAAAATGCCGGGCTTTTTCGCTGGGCGACCGGTAACTTATTCATCTGCGCCCCCCCGCTTCTTGATAACACAGCTTTGAGGAAAACACTTGTGAACGAACCAACGGCGGAGCCAAAACAACGCGGCCTTTTTCGCTCTCTGGGGCCGGCCATTATCATCGCTTCGGTCGTGCTGGGGCCGGGCAGTATTTTGACCAGTTCCAAGGTCGGCGTGCAATTTGGCTACAGCATGGCTTGGGTGCTGGCCGCGGCCGGCATTCTGATGGTTAGCATGACGGCGCTCGGCGCCCGCTTGGGTGTTACGCTGGAGGGAACGCCCTGCGATGAGTTAGCGCGCCGGCTCGGAAGGCCCGCAGCGGCGCTGGTTGGTATGAGCCTGTTTCTGATCGCGGCTTGCTTTCAATTCAGCAACAACCTGGGCGTGGTGGCGGCGGTCGAACCTTTTTTGGAATCGCTCGACGCATCCCTCGTCAAGACAGCAAAAATCGGCTGCCTGCTGGTCCTCAATTTGTTGATCATCACCACGATGTTCGGAGTGCGCGGCCTGTACAAGCAAATCGAACGGCTGATGATGCTGCTCGTTTTCGTCATGATGCTCGGCTTCGCGGTGAACCTGTTCATGGCCCGGCCTTCATTGGGAGGAATCATCGGCGGGCTGGTTCCCAAACTCCCGAAGGGCGACTCCCTGGGCGAGTCGATTTGGCCGCTGCTCGGTTTGTTCGCCACCACGTTTTCCGTGGGCGCCGCTTTTTACCAGTGTTATTTGGTGCGCGAAAAAGGTTGGACCATCAAACACCTAAAACAAGGCCTGACCGACTCCATCGCCGGCGTGACGGTGCTGGTGGGCATCACGCTGATTATCATGGCCACATCGGCGGCGGTGTTGCACGGCAGAATCGCTCCCGGCGATCTCAAATCAGCGGCGGATATCGCCCTCCAACTCGAACCGCTGTTCGGCTCCTTCGCCATGATTCTGTTCTGCTTGGGCATTTTCGCCGGCGCCTTTAGCTCCTTTTTGGTCAATGCCATGGTCGGCGGCGTGCTCCTGACCGACGGCTTCGGACTGGGCGGCCGCATGGACCAGATCGGCCCGAAACTAGGTACGGTAATCGTCTTGCTGACCGGTATGAGCGTGGCGATTGTCACCATTCTTCGCGGCGAAAGCCCGGTGAATCTGATCATTTTCGCCCAGGCGATCACCGTCATCGGCGTACCAGTTTTGGCATTTTCCATGCTGTTTCTCGCCACCCGCCCCGATTTGACCGGCGAACGAACCGTTCCGGCGTGGCTAAAAATCATGGGCGCGATCGGTTGTTTGGTGACCGTCGTGCTGGCCGTGAAAACATCGCTGGCAATTCGCGATAAGCTATCGGCGCCGGCGCCCGCAAAAGCCGCCACCGGCGCCTTGGAGCCCGGCGCGAAGCAGCCAATTGAATCGAACGAACCAGTCGCCGCCCCGGCGCCGACATCGGAAAGATAAACCGGCCAGATCGAAGGAAGTCAGGCATCTTTGATGTCTTATAGGGAGCCTATTGGCAACCAAACGTGGTGGCGAGTTCGCGGAGGTATGCTATCGCTTCGTCCAGTTCGGGCGCTTCAACGCCCGCGCAGCGACCGGCGCGGTCGCAGTGCGAAAGCAGCAGCAGGTCTTCGTAGTTTTCCGACTCCCGCAGCCGGCGATGGGCGCGGGCGCCAATGCTGCGGTTCTCAATCGCGTGGCCCAACATGTGGTGCTCAATCAGCCAGGCGGTGCGCGGCGTGATAAAACCTTCCAGCGCTTCCAAGGCGGCGGTTACGTGGTCCTGAGGTTCGATCGCCTTGCCGACATCGTGCAACAGCGCCGCGGCCAGAAATTCTTCATCGTACGGAAGTTCGTCGCGGGCCAAGTCGAACACTTGCAAACTATGGTAAAGCGCATCACCCTCAGGATGATACGCGGGGTTTTGTTTTACGTTCTCTAGCGGCAGCAGCAAGGCTTCATAAACCAACAGCGGATCGGGTTCGTTTTCGGCCGCCTCCAGAGCGTCGTCCAGATCGACATCCGGGTACTGTTGGCGCAGAAACTGTTCCAACTCCGCAGTGCTCACCCGTTCGATGGCCTTGCCGGTAATCGAACTTTGAAAAGTAAACCGATTCAAATTCGAGGCGTACACCGTGATTTCAATCGGGAACCGATCCTGCACATGAATATGCGTGAAGACGCGTTCTTCGCCCTTCTTCTGCACGCGTTTCCGCTGGATGTCGTAGATGGCGCCCTGTTCATCCAACAGCGCCGTGATAGCCGAAAGATGATCGGCAAACAGGTGTAGATCGATATCGGAGCCTTGGCGGACGCGCCCCGTCAGCACGCTGCCGATCAGGCGTGGGCGAAAACGCTGGAGCAGACGCATCATGCGCAGCGCGTCGAGACGCATCTCGAATAGGCGGTGGTCGCGTTTCGCGCCTTCGTGCAGCCGTGCGAAGGTTTGGATTTCATCGCGAATTTCGGCATTGCTGGGTAGGTCGGAAGGTTTGACCCAGCCTTGGCAAATCCTTCTCGCGGCTTTCATCTTCGCGCGATAATACTCCGACTCTTGGCGATCGTACATCAGCCGCGCGGCTTCAAAGATGATCTGCCGCCGTAACTTCGAATGCTTCATTTTTGGCGCCGTGTCAGCCCGTGCGGCGCGAAGGGCAAAATAGAAAAGATACGCGAGCCAGCCGAGGAACCGGCCCACACTCCTACT
This sequence comes from Planctomycetota bacterium, assembly GCA_024276655.1. GTDB lineage: Bacteria > Planctomycetota > Planctomycetia > Pirellulales > Pirellulaceae > SZUA-33. The sequence continues at coordinate 30,201 of JAJRWU010000096.1, read as the reverse complement.
CCTATTGTATTGCATGCCGCCGGCCTGTTGGCCAGCAGGCTGCCCGCAAATGTTTTTTGTCACGGCTAAGGCGAACGGCAGATGAAAACCCACCTAAAGACAAGCCCGAAGCGCAAGCGAGTGAATCAGCAAACGGTCATTCCCGCGTAGGCGGGAACCAAAAAAACCTCGCGGATTCCCGCTGCGTGCGGGTAAGTTATTTTCCGCCGCTCGCCTAACTGGCAACCCATATCCCACTCGCCGAAGCTACGGTTCATCGCTATTCATCGCAACGCAACGGGGCGCGGCCGAGAATGGCGTAGCGCGGACCGCCGCGTTCTAATTGGCTCGACATCACCAACACTTCGTCAACCATCGTTTCGCCCACGGGGCGCCGAGAATACTGTTCGATGGTTTGCGAAAGCGCGTGCTCATCGGCGCCGCGTTTGGCGCGTCCCAACGTGATATGCGGTTGGTAGCGCCGCCCCTCCTTGGGGTAGCCGATTTCATCAAGAGCCGTCGCGATGGCCGCTTGCAGCGAACAGAGCGCCTCGCGACCTTCGTCCATGCCGACCCACACCACGCGCGGCCGGCTCGCATCGGGGAACGCTCCCACGCCGCAGCAACTCAAACGAAAGGCGTCATGTTCACTCGCCGCGGCCGAAACGGCGGAACAGACGTCGATAATATGGAGAGGGTCGACATCGCCCAGGAAGCTCAACGTAAGGTGGACGTTCTCCGGGCGTATCCACTGTGCGTCGGCGCCGCTGCTCTGCATTTGTTCGAGCAGCGCGGCCAACCCACGGTTGACGCTCGGCGACATATCAATCGCGACAAAGGTGCGCACCGGCAGCATGGCAACGTTCTTCCGCAAACGGCATTAGAAAGACAACATGCGTTGGTATTCCGCCAGCCGCTTGTCCAGATCGGCTCGTTCGACCTGCAACATGCGGTCGAGGCTGAAGTCTTCGACGTTAAAACTGGCCACGACCACTCCATAGCCCATGGCGCGTTTGAGAACTTCCGGCTCGAAACTATCTTGTTCGGCCAGGTAACCCATCATCCCTCCGGCAAAACTATCGCCAGCGCCGGTGGGGTCGACGACGCGCTCCGTCGGGAAGGCGGGCAGCACATAGGTTTCGTGTTCCGAGAAAAACATGGCTCCGTGTTCGCCCTTTTTGATCACGACAAACTTGGGCCCCATCTCGCGCACTTTGTGCCCCGCGCGAACGAGGTTGGAATCGTCGGTCAGGAGCTGGGCTTCGCTGTCGTTGAGAACCAGCCCGTCGATGCGCGTCAGCAAGTCGAGCAGTTCATCGTGCTCTTCGCGAATCCAGAGATCCATCGTATCGCACACGGTGAGTTTGGGGCCTTGCATTTGGTCCAGCACTTTTCGCTGGACCTTGGGCGAACCGTTGGCCAGAAAGAGGAAATCGGCCCGGCGAAAGTCGTCGGGGAGCACGGGGTCGAAATCGCCGAAAACGTTGAGATGCACCTCCAGCGTTTCGCGGTCGTTCATGTTCGACAGATATTTCCCGGTCCAGCGGAAAGTTTTCGCGCCAGACACGGTTTGCAATCCTTGCGTGTCGATTTTCCGATTTCGCAACAGTTGCGTATGTTCGGCGGGCCAGTCGTCGCCCACCACGCCGACCAAATGGGTCGGCCCAAAATAACTGGCGGCATAGGAAAAATAGACGGCCGAGCCGCCAAGCACGTCATCGCGCTGGTCGGTTGGGGTGCGAACGCTATCCAACGCCACGGAGCCGACTACCAACAAACTCATAAGATTGTTCCACTTCCAACAGAACCGGGGGAAACGCCGCCGCGAAAAACAACGCGCCATTGAACGCATGGTCGACTCTCATTCATTCGCCGACTGCGGCGTATTATGAAGGATTTCCCTCGCTAGGCAAGACCGCCGACCGAGCGTCTGCTAGGATGGATCGCTTATCTTACTCTCTTTGGCAAAAAGATATTTTTCGATTGTGAAACACGTTGCCCCATCGCCCGAAATCGAGAGCAAGGCGTCCGTCTGGGCAAATGGCATGATGTTTGTCTTCTTGACGGGGTTCGCGACGGCCGCTTTTGCTGGCGCCTTGGCCGCCACCGCACAACAAACGCCGGCCCAGGTGCGAGGTCGTTATTTGGCGGAGTTTTCCGATGGCGCCCGCCTCGAAGGGCAACAACTCCACGACTGGCATTCCGCCGCCCTCGCGCCTCGGCTCGACAACACGCCCCTGTTCACGGCGGAGCGAACATTGCGTTGGCTGCGAGATCGGCAACAACCCGAGCAAAAATCGCCGCCGGCTTTTATCGAAACTCGCCTCGGCGACCGGCTCCCCGGCGTCGTGACTGCATTGCAAGCCGCCTCCGAGCAGCCGCTGGCGCCGACGCCCGCTCATTTTATCGTGGCGCCGGCCTGCGAATTGCGTTTGCTGAGGAACCACAAGTCGGTTCGCGTGCTCTCGAAATATGTGCGGCGCATTGTCTGGCAAGGGCGGGGTCTGAAGGCGGGCGGCGCAAAACGTTACACGCCCGCGCGGCTCTACTTTCGGGAAGGCGGTTCGCTACCGTATCGGTCGTTGCGATGGGCCGACGGGAAAGTCGTCCTGCTGCTGGACGTCGGAACCCGGCAAGTTGCCTTTGACGACATCGCCGAACTCCATTTCCCCCAACAGAACCAGTGGCGGGCGTATTTCGACACGCTCGCGGCGCGTTCGCCCGACGCCGTCACGCCGTTGCTCCAGATCCACACCCGCGACGGCCTCATCGCCACAAGTTCAACCGCCCGTTTTGCGGCTTCCTCCCTGGGAGATCCTCGCCAGGACGTCAATTGGCTACACTATTTGCAGCCTGCTTGGAGTCTAGACAGCCTGCCGATTCCGCATGCCAATATCGCGGAGCGACTGTATTTTCCGGCGGTGGCGCCGCCGCTTTCTCTATTCTCCCCCGTGCGGGAAAAACAGACCTCGTTGCTGGGCGATCTCAAATGGCCGGCGCGAACCAACCGCAATGTGAGCGGCGGCCGGCTGTTTACCGACGGAAAAGAATACGCCTCGGGGTTCGGCGTGTTCGGCGCCACGGAGTTGCATTTCGATTTGCCGGCCTGCGCCGACGCTTTTTCCACGCGCGTCGGCTTCGATCGTCTCGCCGCCAACGGGGGTTGCGTGCAAGCCCTTGGCTATTTTGCCTCTGCTCCCGAGAAGTTGCTCTTCGACACCGGCGTGTTGCTCGGCGGTCGGGCGAGCTCGAACATCGCTCGAACGCCGCTCCCTCGAACCGACCGGCAAGCCCGGCGGTTGGTGTTGAAGATCGACCCCGCGCCGCCCGCCGCGCCGCAAGACGCCGACCCCTTCGATATTCGCGACATCGTCAATTGGTTGGACCCCACGTTGTTGCTCAACCGCTCTGAACTTAAAAGGCAGGTCGACCTGCGCCGCATCGAAACCGTGCCCGCCTGGCGCGGCTGGAGCTTGGCGAACCCCGCCGCGATTGCCTGGCGGGCCGTTTCCGATCAAGCCGGAGGCTTCCATCTGCTGCCGTACGCCGAAAACGAACCGCTGAAACTCACGCGCCGCGTGCGGCCAAGCGAACAACGTTGGCTGGTGTTGCAGATCGAATCGCCGCTTGCCGCCGCCACGAATTTGCTGGTGCGGGCGGAAGGCGAAATCATCGCCAAGTGGAACATCCCCCCGCAGCCGTTGCGAGCAAAAGCAAACCATTTCGCCGTATCGCTGGAAGCCTTTCAAAACCGTGAGGAAGTGCAGCTCGAAATCGAGGCGCCGGCGGGCGTCGCCTTGGCGTGGCGCGGTCTGGCGTTGTTCAAAAACCCGCCCTACCTGTATTCTATTTTGGAAGAGCCCGGCGACAACACACAGGCCGCGCTGCTTGCCCCTGAAACGCACACTTGGCGCCAAGACATTCGTTTTCACGGTAAATCCGCGTTGCAACTCCAGAAAAACGGCGTTTGCAAAATCGTCTTTTCCTCGCCATGCAAGATTCGCCAGACGCCCGACGTGGGTGAGTTTCGCTACCTGCGGTTTGCCTACCGGAAGTCGGGCGGGGGCGGCGTGCGTTGGCGAATGACAACCGCAGCGGCGCCGAAGGGCAAAACTTTTTATCGAGCCGGCAAGGGCGGGCCGAATCGAAAAGGCGAAATAACTCTTTGGCGGTTGGAGTTGCCCGACCATTGGATCGTCGCCACGCGCGACCTCTTCGCCGATCTGGGAGAGACCGACCTCACCGGTTTGGTCGTCGAAGCCAGGGGTGGGGAATCGCTCTGGCTCGATCACATGCACTTCGCCAACCAACTCGATGATTTCCAACTCCTCAGCGCCCCAGACCCGGCAATCACGAACCGGGCGGCGCGTCGTTTGCTCGCCCAAGAGGTGTTGCAAAAGGGCGCCGCGACCGCCGTATCGCTTCGTATCGGCGGACGCCCGGCCAGTGGCATTCTCATTTCCGCCGCCGGCGACGTGTTGACCGCCGGGCATGTGCTGGGAAAATCGGCGGCAAAGGTCGAAGCTGTGTTGCCCGATGGCCGCACGGCGAACGGGCGGGTTGTTGCTATCTCGCGCGACGGTGATCTGGGCCTGATCCGCCTCAATATCCTCCTCAATGGCCAGGACCAACAGCCGCATGTGGCGATTGCCGGTATCGGAAAAATCGCCGACGACCAACTGTATGTCGACTTTTCATTCCAGGCCGACGCCCAGGGAAAGCTGAACCTCGCCTCGCCGATTGTCGGCATTCGTGAAGCCACGAAAAACGAAATCTGGATCGACGGCGCCAAAGCCACCGCCTCCAACACCGCCCCATGGCAGGCGGGCGGAGCGCTGCTTGATCGCGATTCGCGGGTGGTTGGCATTCGCAGTCGCCGGCATTCGGCCGGAGGGTTTCTTTACCAGCGGGTCAGCCGCGCCGTGCTGGCCCGATTACGAGAGGGCGAAACTTGGGGAGCCTGGCCCTCCGGCGCCGGCCCGACATTCGGCGTCACGATCGAAACAACCGTGGCGGGCTGTATGGTGACGATGGTCGCGCCGCGGTCGGCGGCGGCGAAGGCGGGCCTCCGCGCCGATGATTTGATCACGCGGCTGGACGGCGTGGAAACGCGCGTCTTGAGCGACATTTACCGCATTCTCAGCTCACACGATCCTGGCGAAATCGTGAGTGTGCATTGGCTGCGCGGCGGCAAGCCGTCGGTCGCCCGCTTGAAGCTGGAGCCGCGCTCGCCTTAGAGCTCGTCCGTAAATAAGTTACCGATAGTGGTTAAAAAAAGCCCGGCATTTTCAAAATGCCGGGATTTTAATTCGGCGGGTAAATTCAAGACTGTTCCCTAGAGGAGATGCCGGGCCTTGATTTCCAAGTACTGATTCACCAGTTTGGCGGTCAACTCATCAGGAAACACATCCAGCGCCATGACGCCCTTTTGCGTAAGGTCGGTGATCACTTGATGGCGCCAGGTGAGAACTTCCGCCGCCGCCGCGGCGCGATAAAGTTGGCTTTCAGTAGGATTCGGTTGTTCCGCGATTTCGAACAGGGCTCGGTCACGCAACAGAACGCCAATCGGCAAATGGCGACCCACAAGCTTCGATAAATATTGCTCCAATTGGTTCGAGTTGACTTCGTCGATCACGTTCGAGATCAGCACCACCAAGCTTCGTTTGCGGCAGTGCGAACCCAAATACAGAAAGGCTTCATCGTACCGCGACTCCACCAACCGGGGAAACCGATCGAAAGAGGCATGCAACAATTGATTCATCTGACGCATGCCGCCGCGCGGCGGCGTGAAGCTGTGAATTTGGTCGGAGAAACAGATCTGGCCGACGGAATCTCCTTGCCGCAGCGCGACAAAACTGAGCATCAATACGGCGTTGAAGGCGTGGTCGAGCAGACTGATGCCATCGGCTTCGTTGGTCATCATGCGGCCGCAATCGACCATGAAAATCACGCGTTGGCTCTGGTTGGCTTGGAAATCCTTGACCGTGACGCGGTTCCTTCTCGCCGTGGCCCGCCAATCAATATGCTTGTAATTGTCGTCCAGGGTGTAGTCTCGCAGGCGTTCGAACTCGTTGTCTTGGCCGATCTTTCGCGTGCGCCGCAGACCCATCAGGCTCAAGCGGTTGGTGCGCGCTAGAATCGCGTATTCGCCCATCTGTTTCATGTCGGGATAGACGTTGATCGTCGACTCGGCCGGATATTCGAAAAACCGCTTCCAAAGGCCGACTCGGCTCCGCGCGCGTACGTAAACGGTTTCCAAGTGAAACGCGCCTCGGCGGTGCGAAGTGGCTTCATAATGCAACGACCTCCGACTCCGCGCTGGCAAACGCAAATGAAATTCCTCGGGGTGGCGTTCGAATTCCTGGGGCGCATCGTCGCGAACCCAAAGCTCGTAGGCACGGGTCGAGGAATTGGTGAACATAATCTCGACCGGGTGCCGCTTTCCCAGCGACGCGGTTCGCGATACTTGGCGTCGCGCCGCGAAGGCCGTTTTTTTCGGCAACGTGAGTAGATCGAACGCCGCGACCAAAAGCACCGCCGCGTCTAACGCCAATACGAGGGGAATGATGTCGGCCCGCACGACCACGCCGAAGCTCAACAGGCATGGCGCGAGCATCGCCAACACCAGCGGAAGGTTGGGGTAAATTCGCTTCCAATACACCAGCGCCAGCAACGGCGCCGTGTAGAGCGCCAAGTTAAACCAAGCCGCTCTGGAGCTAGTGAGGAATTCCTGGAGGGCGTTCAAATTCGGGGGACCTCCACCGAGCGAATCATTTCGGTGAGGAGCTGATCCACCGAGTAACCCTCGACTTCCGCTTCGGCGGTGAGCACCACGCGGTGGCGCAAGGCGGGCAACGAAATTTCTCGGACGTCGTCGGGCGTGGCGTAGTCTCTTCCCGAGAAGGCGGCCAGGGTGCGGGCGCCTTGCATCAGTGCGATTCCCGCTCGCGGCGAAGCGCCCAGGTGGACTTGCGGCCAAGATCTTGTCAGCCGCACCAGCTTGTTGATGTAATCGATCAGCCGATCATCAATGCGAATATTGGCGTTGGCTTGCGTGAGGCGGAGGATTTCCTCCGGCGAAGTAAGCGTGTTGATATCTTGCTTGAGTTGTTCCTCGACGTCGATTTGCCGACTATGCAACGAAAGAATTTTGGCTTCTTCCGCCTCTCCGGGATAGTTCGCCACGAGCTTGAACATGAAGCGATCGAGTTGCGCCTCGGGCAGGTTGTACGTGCCTTCCGACTCCACCGGGTTTTGTGTGGCGAGCACCAGGAATGGCCGCGTCAGGGTGTGGCTCTGGCCGTCGATCGTGACATGATACTCCTGCATGATTTCGAGCAGCGCGGCATGCGTTTTGGCGGGCGAACGATTGATTTCGTCGGCCAGAAGCAGTTGTGTGAAGACGGGTCCGGGGCGGAAGCGAAAGTCTTGAGTTTTCATGTCGAAAATGGGAGCTCCGGTGATGTCCGACGGCATCAAATCGGCGGTGAATTGAATGCGGCCGAATTCGCAACCCAACACCTTGCCGAGCGTTCTGACAAATAATGTTTTTCCCAAGCCGGGCACGCTCTCGATCAATACGTGGCCGCTGGAAAACAAGGCCACCAACGTTCCCAACACCAGCTCTTCCTGGCCGACGTAAATCTTGCCGATTTCGTCGATGATTTTTTTGAACAATTTTCCGGTGGGCGTGCTGGCGGTGGGGCGGGTTTCCGAGATTGGCTCCAACACCAAAGGTTGATCGGGCGTTGTGGCCGCCGACCGGTTTTCAGCCGCAACGGGTTTAACCTGCGGGGGTTCGGAAAACGGCAGCGGAGTGAGGCCTTTTGCGGGCTTATTCGGCTCGGTCGCGATGCTGGGCGAACTGGGCGGCTGCATATCGAGGGAGTGAATTTTGGGGCGGTTCTCTCCCGCGGGCGCGGGCGTTGTCAGATCGATTTCCATGGGGCTCAAGCCCGAGGACGCCGGCGTTTCACTCCCCAAATGCATGGGCGGCGGAGGCGCCATGGAGCCCGGCGTTTGCACGGTTTGCACCCCGCCGCAGTCGGGACAGCGCGCATTTCGCCCGGTGGCCGAAGTCGGCACTTTTAATTTGCGTCGGCACTTCCGGCACTCAAATTCAATTGCCTGCGATGAAGGATACTCGGAACCTGGGGGCGTGCTCATGTTGTGGGCCTAAATGGTTAACGGGCCAGTTCGGAAACAATGCTGTTGTCGACGAGCTGAAATTCTTCCAGTAAGGTTTGGATTTCCACCAGCGTCTCGGCGGCGGCGGGCGTTGAAAGGATGATCTCGATTCCGTCGGCGTCGAAGGCGGTGTGCAGAACCTGACCGATGCCCCGCTCATGCACCTGCTTGCCGAAATCCTCGACCACGCGGCGGTCGTGAGCGCCGGGCGCGATTGGAGTCGTGATTCGAATGTGCAGCGGGCGCCGCTTGACATTGGCCGGCGCGCTGCGCGTGGAAGAAGAGGTTTCCTGTCGGACATGTTCGTTATAGTACCGTAACCTCCCCACGCAGTAACCCAGTTCCCCGATGGCTTCCAGTTGTTCGCCCATGGCCTCGATATGTCTGGAGAAATCGGAAACGTTTTCCGGCTTCAATTAGCGAGGGCGGCCAAAAATGGGAAAATAGCAAACCAGCAACACGACGCCCATCGCGAGAAAATGCAGCAGAATAACGTTCAGCGGCGCGACAAACAGCATTTCCAGGCCGGTCAGACGATTCGAGTCGTCGTTTTTTCGGATCGGCGGCCCGCCAACGCCGCTTTCGAGGAACACGAGTTTGTCGGGTTCACCGCACTCGTCGATCAGTTTTCCGGCCAGCTTTCGGTGCTCGGAGTTCACCAGCGGCATATTCAACAGGAACGACCCGTTGGCCACCACTAAAATTTCGCCTTCCCACCAATCGTCTCGCGTTAGCCGAGTGACGAATTCGTCGTCGTCGACGCGGAGCAGCACTTCAGCGAATAGGGGGCCGGGATCGACCTCGAAATCGTAGTCGTAGCCAAAGTCATATTCGTATTTATTTTTTTGGGCGGCAGGATCGGGCTCTTCGTTTTCGGGCGCTCGCAACAATGTGTTGAGGCGCAGTTCCGCGATTTCGGCGTGAACGCCTTCGCTCCAGGGGCCGGAAAGCTTGCTTGGCCGGCGGCCCAATTTCATGCTGTTCGGTTCTTGCTCCTTGGTAAACCACTCGGCATCGGTTTCGTCATACGGAGCGGCTTTGGGTGAAACGGAAAAAGTTCGTTCCGGGTTATCTTGTGCGGCCTTTTTTCTCGCGATTCGGCGGTCGATTTCGGCCGACTGCTCGACCGGCGCCCGCGCGCCGGTTTTTCGCCAGTAATCGAGTTCGGCGTCGTAATCTCGGCCGATGTAAACCAACCGGCGGTAAGAGTCTTCAGACAACCAGTCTTCCAACCACTGCCGTTGTTCGGGCGTGGGAACGGCGAAGTCGTCGGGCGTCCAGATAATCACCTTGGCCCGGTGGAGTTTTGGCGAGAGCCGGTTCCAACTGCTGACGCGGAACCCGGCGTCTTCGAACATTTCGGCCAGCACCGCCGTGCCATTGATGCTCAGCCGCCCATCGCCGGAATTGCGCTGGCCGTACACCACGCTGATATCGTCGGCCGATTTATGTCGAGCAAACACCAGGGCGTAAAACAACAAGCCGACAGCGCCCGCCAACGCCGCGAACACCAGCATGGGCCGTTGCGCGCGCAGCCACTGCAAGAGTGAGCCGTTCGACGATTGGCTGGTCATGGCGAGCCCTCGGCGGTCAGACGTTGAAACTCGTCGAGCGACTTCCAACAGGCCTCGAATCCTTGACGATCGAGCGAATGGTCGCCGAAAAAGACGTCTTCAAACGCAGACATCGTACCGCGCAGCAAGCGGCGAAGTTCGCCCGCCGCCCCCATTTCACGCAAATATTGGCGGTTGGTTTTGCCCTTGGCGAGATGAATGTGGTGATACCGATCAAGCAAAACCAATTGGTAGCTAAACAAATAGACAATCGCTTCCTTGTACTTTCCCGCTTCGTACTGCCGGCGAATTTCGGACAGTAAATCAGCTTTCGGTTGGCGCAATTGAAACGGCAGCCTCTCGATGCTTTCTTCTTCACGCCGCAGATCCAAGACGTCGACGCCCGCCCCTCCCGGAGAGACGCCGCCCTGACGGCGCGTCAAGGCATACGCCAACAACGCCAGCAAACCCACGGCCGCGGCCACGATCAGCGCCCAGACAAACCACCTTATGAACGGCGCTAACTGGGCGAAAAAATTCGCCAGCCAATTGGGGCCGGCGGGCGCCTCCCACTCGCTGTAGTTGGCTTGCGGCTCCGCGATAGGCTTCAACGGAACCCGGCGCAGTTGGTCGGCTTCGGCGTCGTACCAGGGGAAATCGCCCGCCTCTTGCAGCGCGCGCCTGCCCGCTTCGATGTTCTCATCGGCCAGCGCGTACACGCCCCCGCAGAATGCTCGCGTCAGCAGGAGAAATAGCACCAGGCGCCTCATCCGATATTCCTCGTTTGCAAACGATTCGCTTCAGCCCGCACCAATAACTCAACCTCCCAGCCTTCCTGGCGAATGCGCAAATCGAGGTAACTCAAATAACGCACCACGCAGAAAAACATAGCCATGCCCCACATTGAAGCCGGTATGAAAATCTGAACCAAAATTGGGCCGAAATCCCAGGCGCCAAAAAAAACACCCGAAACAAACGAACACGTGGCGACGATCGCGAGCAAAAAAAGAGTGCAAATAAGCGCCCCGCCCAGGCCCCGTCCGATCAACTCGCTGGAGTTGGGATTGTGCAGCATCTGACTGCGAGCGCCGATCGTCATGCCGCCAGAACGAGATCGCAACAGCGGGTTTCGCTCCAGCAGAATGACTTCGCCGAGATAAGGCCGCGACGCCCGCAAGCCAAACACCAACAACATTAAGAAAAACAGCAGAGCCAGCACTCCGTAGGCGGGGTCTTCGGTGTGTTCGACCGACAACACCAGCAGCCAGACCAAGCCAATCCCCCGCAGTACGACGAAACCCCACAACAAATGGCCCCACATGCCGAGCACGTCCGACATGATTTCCCCGGAACGGCAACTCTGCTCAAAAACGACTCGGCCCAGATACGCCGTACAAAACGCCGCCGCCAACGGCGCTTCAACATACACCAGAACACTCATGTACCAGAGGTAGCGCCAGGGCGTTTCTTCCGCATATTCGACGTCGGCCATCCAGCCAATCAGGGCGTGGTTCAGCAGGGCGAACGCCGCCGCGCCCAGAATAAACGTCGCCCCGATCGGCCTGCCGTAAATCCACAACATGTGCAGCGATACATCTAGAATATCTAGGACTCCGCGCTGCCGGATGGCAATTCTCGTTTTGTCTAATTGCAATTCACGCCCTCCGCGGGTAACCCAGCACAAGAAAATGAAACATCAGCATACCACTGGAAACGATTCCCACGACCTGTTTCGACCAGAGCGGAAATCCGGAAGGAGATACGAAGCCTTCGATCAAGGCGGCCAGAAAAAACATCACCATGGCGGCGCCCATGATGGGCATCGCGTTTTGGGCGCCGATGCGCAGCGCGGCCGATCGGGTCCAGCCTTGGGTGTGGATCCAAGAGAAGCCGATTCGCAGCCCGGCGCCGGCTGAAAGCACAATGGCCGTGAGTTCAAACGGCCCGTGCGCGGTGACAAAGTTAAAAAAGTTCACGCCCTGCGGCACGTCGGGCCGGGCCATGAAACCGAAGGCGGCGCCTAAGGAAGCGGCGTTGAAGAGGGTGGTCCAGATTCCCGGCACGACGGCAATCCCCAGGGCGAAACAGCGCAGGCCGATACCGGTGTTGTGTTGGATATAAAACCCGGCCATGGCGAAATCCTGGTTGGGATTGCGGCCATCGATCGGCTCGGAAAAACTTTCCTCCATCTGGCTGATAGCGTCTTCGCCCATAATGCTCTCGGCAAACCCAGGCCAGAGTTCTTCCGAGGAAGCGAACACCGCCGACAGTGTGAAGACGCCCCAAAACAGGCAGAAGACCGCCTGCACGCAACGGTCTTGAAAAATCTGCTGGGGGACGTCCACCAGCAACGACTCGATCCACTTTCCGAAGGCGAATTTTCGGCTCCGATACAGTTGGTTGTGTGCGCGGCCCACCAACAAATGCAGATATTGAACATTATTCGTCGGCAGTTGGTATGCGTCGGCCAAGGCCAAATCGGCGCAGGCCGCCCGATACAAGGCCGCAAAGCGGCTCAGCGTGGCGGCGCCCAAACTTTTTCGGCGGCGAGATTCCATGATCAGACAGAGCCGCTCCAACTCCTGCCAGTTCTCGCGGCGCTGTTCGAGTAATTCAGAAACTTTCAAGGCTCTGTTCCTTCCGCATGTTCCTTCCGCATGTTCCTTCCTTCCGTATGATCGTTCCTTTTTAAACCGATTCGGCGTTCGTGAACGGCGAGTCGTTCGCTGCGCGTTTCCGCGGGGCGCCTTCAACGCGGTTGGACACAAACGTCTTCAAATACAGTGAACACAGTAGCAGGTCGGGGCTGGTGTCGGGGGGCAATTGAAACTGCTGCAACAGCGGGTCGGCCAGCGGGGAGGCGATTTCCGACCGCCGCTCTCGGCTCAAAAAGCGGCGCCGATCAACGTACGAAGCCAGCGCGCGGGCCAGCGTGCGGCTGACGCGAAAGTTCGGCGGAATGAATTCAGCCAGTTGGGCGGCTCGGGAATCGTCGATTTTGGCCACGCCGCTCAGCCGCCAAGACGGCTCCTCCACCACCACCAACGTGCCGCAAACAATATCGCCCAGGCGTTGATAACGCCGATTCACGGCCATCACGGCAACGCCCAACACAAAGGTCGGAATGACGTACACCGGAACGGGAATTTGCAAAACCTCCAACGACAGCAAAGGCATGGAATCGGCCAATCGCAACACATTCCGCATCACGGCTTGCATGCCGTTGATCGGCGTGCCGTCGACCGTCAAGACGCGCAGCCCCATCAGACGCTTGCCCGGAGTTTGGCCGTTCATCCAGGTCTCGAAGATTCCGCCATAGAACCAGAAAATCGCAAACCAGATAATCAATGAAGCACCCGTAGCCAACCCGCTCCCCAGCCAGCCCAAGGTCAGCGACAACCCAATCTGGATGAACAAAAACAACACCGCCGCCAACATCAAATCGAGCAGATACGCCGGCAACCGTTGGAACGGACCGGCCACCCGATAGTCGAACGAGATATTCTCGGGCGTGACCACGGAAATCGTGGAGTCGAGTTGTGGAATGTCGGGCATATACTCGTCAAAACCAAAAACATCAAGCAGACATCTTGCCTCGGCGTCAAGAACGGCTCAGCCGAGCAGATCGGGAAGAGACCATCCATTATTCGCCAACGGCGTTCGCTCTGCAACCGATTGACTGTTCCGGCCGCGCCGGTTGCTGCACCGGCGGGGAAAAATAGCGTATCATGCAAAGTTTGCATGCAAGGTATTTTCGTCGGCGGGAGTCGATTGTTGTCGTCTGCTTTTATAGAACTTCGCGGCGTTTCCACGCACAACCTGCAAGAGGTCGATCTTGACTTGCCGTTGCGGAAGCTGATTGCCATTTGCGGGGTGAGCGGCAGCGGCAAAACGAGCCTAGCGCTCGATACGCTCCATGCAGAAGGGCAGCGGCGTTATATTGAGAGTTTTTCCGCCTACACGCGGCAGTTTCTCACGCGTTTGGAAAAACCGCCCGCCGAACGCATCGACAACATCCCCCCGGCGGTGGCGGTCCGGCGGCGGGAGCTAACGCGCGGCGGCCGCGCCACGATTGGCGGCGTGACCGAAATAGACGATTTCCTGCGGCTGCTGTTCGCTAAAATCGGCCGTGTTTTCTGCCCTCAATGCGGGAGCGCCGTCTCACCTGCTTCACCCGACGAAATTGCTCGCGTCATCACCGCGTGGCCCGCCGGGCTGAAATACATGATCGCCTTTCCTCGCCCGGTCGCGGCGGATGAATCGCTCCAGGAAGTTATTGACGAGCTGCGCGAAGACGGTTTTGTCCGCGCGGTGGCGAGTGGAGATATCGTTTCATTGAACGACGCCTCAGTTCAGAAGCCCGGCTTTTTGAAAAAGCCGGGCTTCTCAGACGCCGCGCTCCAGCTACAAATCATCGTCGACCGCCTGACCAGCGGCGGCGCCGATGAGAATCGAATTCGCGATTCCCTCGAAACGGCCTACGCCAAGAGTGAAGGCCGCTGCACGTTGCTGGTGAACACAACACCGGAAACGCTGCCGGAGGAACAGTCGGGGCGGGCAATTGTGTGTCAAATCGGGGGGCAACATTGGGCCCGGCTTTCTTTTAGTGAATCGCTCCGCTGCGAAACCTGCCAGATCGATTTTCCCACGCAGGAGCCGCGTCTGTTTAGTGCGCGCAGTCCTCTGGGCGCGTGCCCCACCTGTGAAGGTTTCGGCGACGTGGTCGGCGTCGACATGAACCTGGTGGCGCCCCATCCTCGAAAAACATTGCGCCAGGGCGCGATCGCGCCTTGGAATACGCCGGCCTATGTCCATGAAAAAGAGGAACTGCTGGCGCTAGCCGACGACTACGGCATTCCGACCGACCTCCCTTTTTGCGAGCTAGACGCCCGTTCGCTGCAACTGATTCAAGAGGGTGTCGCGGAGCGAGATTTTGGCGGCCTGGACGGCTTCTTCCGCTGGTTGGAAAAACGTAAATACAAAGTTCACATCCGCGTGTTTCTCAGTCGCTGGCGCAGCTACCGGCGTTGCCCCGCTTGCGGCGGCGCGAGGTTGCATCGGCTGGCGCTCGCGACGCGCGTCGGCAATAAAAATTTCTCTGAAATCACGGCGCTGCCGGTGCGCGAGGCGCGAGAGTTTTTCCACACGCTGGAACTCTCGGCGGCCGAAGAGGCCATTTCAAAACAGCTTCTGGGGCAGGTAACAACAAGGTTGCATTACTTGCGAGAGGTGGGCCTCGACTACCTGGAAATCAATCGCGCTTTGCGAACGTTGTGCAGCGGCGAAATCCAACGGGTGCGGTTGACGTCGGCCTTGGGCTCCAGTTTGGTGAACATGCTGTATGTGCTCGATGAGCCGACCGTGAGCCTGCATCCCCACGATGTGCGGGCGATTATCGAATGTGTGCGGAAGTTGCGCGATCGCGGCAACACGGTGATCGTGGTGGAGCACCAAGAAGGCATGTTGCGCGCCGCCGACGAAGTCGTGGAAATGGGCCCGGAAGCGGGCGAGCGGGGCGGGCGAATCGTGTTTCAAGGCCAGCCTAAAGCGCTGCAAGCGCCCGGCGCCAGTTTAACGGGCGAATATCTCACTTGGCGTCGGGGCGCCAGCCTCACGGCCAAACGCCGCCCGACCACGCGCGGCTGGATCCAACTCCAAGGCGCAAGAGGAAACAACCTCAAGAACCTCACCGTTCGCTTCCCGCTGGGCGTGTTGTGTTTGGTCACGGGCGTGAGCGGCGCCGGCAAGAGCAGCTTAGTCAACGGCACGCTGTATCCCGCATTGTTGCGGCGAAAAAAACAAGAGGCCCCGGCCGCGTTGCCCTACGACGACGTATTCGGCGATGGGCAAATCGATGAAATCGTGGCGATTGATCAGTCGGCTATCGCGCGCTCGCCGCGTTCCAACCCGGTCACTTACATCAAAGCCTTCGACGACATCCGAAACGTGTTCGCCACCACGCTCGAAGCCCGCACGCACAACTACACCGCCGGCCATTTCAGTTTTAATGTCGATGGCGGCCGCTGCACCGCTTGCAAGGGCGACGGCCTCACCAAGATCGACATGCAGTTCCTGCCCGACGTCTACATGAAATGCGCGCAGTGCGGCGGGGCCCGCTTCCAGCGGAAAATACTCGAAGTGCGTTACCGCAACCGCAGCATCGCCGATGTGCTCGAGATGACCATTCGCGAAGCTTTCGCCTTCTTTCGCGGGCAGGCGAAAGTACAAGCCAAGCTGGGTCGGCTGATCGACGTCGGACTGGAATACCTCCGCCTGGGCCAGCCCGCCAACACGCTTTCCGACGGCGAAGCCAAACGGCTCAAACTGGCCAGCCATCTTTCTTCCTCCAAACGCAAACGCACGCTCTTTTTGCTCGACGAACCGACGGCGGGCCTGCATTTTTCCGATGTTATCAAACTGCTCGACTGCTTCGACGCACTCTTGAACGTCGGCCATTCGCTGATCATTGTCGAGCACAATTCCCAACTGATGCGCGCCGCCGATTACATCATCGACCTAGGCCCAGACGCCGGTCCTGCGGGCGGCGGCATCGTGGCCGAAGGAACGCCAGAGGAGCTGGCGCAAAACCCCCTTTCCAAAACCGGCCTGCACCTGGCCGAAACCTTTGCCGCCATAAAACATGCGCCGTTGGAGCGTACACGTTAGCATCGAGCGGATAATTAGTGTCGTAGCCATGCTCGCCAGAGCGTGGGATGGTTCACCGCTCACTCACCGTCTGGCGACGATGGCTACACAAATGCGACCGTTATTTATCGAGCGGTACTTGGCGTGCGTAGAAAAAAACACGCTCAAGCGTATACTCCAACGGCGCGGGAGCGTCTACCTTCCGTGGAACGCCGATGTTATCATCGATTTCCTCATGACAAAAACAAACGCCGCGAATATCCGAATTTCTCTGGGCCAGGTTGGGCCGATGGCGGCGCAGGTGTTTGCGTCGGCGTCGTTGCCGGAAGATCTCGAAACGGCGGCGCGGCTGTCGGGAAACATTGAAGGGCCGTTTTCCAAATTCGCGGCCACGCTGCCAACCACTTTTCCTTGGCGTGACATGGGCGCCGGGCCCACGGTATTGGCCAGCGCCACGATCATCGACCCCGTATATTGGACGATGCAAACGCCGGCGCTGTACCGCGTTCGCCTAACACTGCACAGTTGCTCTCAAGAGTCCAGTCCGCCGCCGGCCAGCGCGCTCTGTTGCGAATACGGCATTCGGCCGCTACGGGCGGCATCCCACAGTTTTTTTCTCGACGGCCAACGTTGGGTGCTCCGCGGCGTCCAACAAAACCTTGTTCCGGCAAATGATCTGCCTTCCTGGCGCGACGCCTGCGCAGCCATGTTGGTCGACCACCCGACCGACGCGCAGTGCCTCGAAGCCTCGCGCGAAGGCGTGCTGATCGTCGCCCGGCTCTCCGCCAACCGCCCCGACCTGCTCTCCCGGGCGGAGGAACTCTCGCAATTTGCAGCCGTTGGCTTTGTTGTGGTCGACCGCCAACCGCCCGACCCCGCCGCATTGCGCCAAGCCGCCAGCGGCGTTTTGCTAGGTCAAATGTTTGCTCCTGGAGAAACGGTTCAACCCGCACAGTGGCGCGACGCGGCCTTCGTGCAGGTCGAAAACACCGCCGCGCCGCCGGAAAGCCTGCGGCGGGCGAAATGCCCGGTCGTCGCGGTAACGACGTCATCAGGATATGATGAACTAGCGCTCGCCCGCGCGGCCTGCGATCATCTTCAAGCCAGCTTGGCCCCCAGCCACGATCTGGCCGGATACCTGATCGACGGCCAATAAACTCCACGCGGTTAGCATTGGCTTTCACTCGCCCAGCAACGAAAGTGATCTGTGAACACCAAACCATCGCTCGATCGTTACGTCCGCCAGATGCGTTATCCGCCGTTGGGCGAAGACGGGCAGCGACGGTTGTTGGAGAGTCGTGTTTTGATCTGCGGCTGCGGCGCGCTGGGGTCCGTGATCGCCAACACGTTGGCGCGTTCGGGCGTGGGGCGTTTAAGGATTGTCGACCGAGATTTTCTCGAACTCAACAATCTGCAGCGCCAGGTGTTGTACGATGAGGCCGATGTCGCGGAGGGCGTTCCCAAGGCGGTTGCCGCCGGGCGCCGGCTCAAGCAAATCAATTCCGAAATTGAAATCGAGGCGATTGTCGCCGATGTCAACGCGGAGAATATCGTCGCGCTGCTGCAAGATGTCGACATGGTGCTCGACGGGGCCGACAATTTTGAAGTACGTTTTCTGCTCAACGACGCCTGTTTGAAGTTCGGCATCCCCTGGGTGTACGGAGGTTGTATCGGGGCGGAAGGCCAGAGCATGACCATCATTCCCGGCGAGACGCCTTGCCTGCGTTGCCTGATGCGCGACGCCCCGCCGCCCGGCTCTTCGCCCACCTGCGATTCCGCCGGCATACTGGCCCCGATTATCAATATCATCGCTTCGCTGGAAGCCAACGAAGCGCTCAAAATTCTCAGTGGGCATCCCGAAGCGATCAGCCGCGATTTGACGGTTTTTGACATCTGGGATAACCGCATTCGCCAAGTGCGGCTCGACGGCCTGAAAGATTCCAGCGATTGCCCCGCCTGCCACCAACAGGAATATCCCTGGCTCGACGGCAATCGCGGCAGCCACGCCGCCGTACTGTGTGGACGCAACGCCGTGCAACTCAGTTTCCCGAATCAAGAGCCGATATCGCTCGACGCCCTGGCGAAAAAACTTTCCGGTTTGGGGCGCGTCTCGAACAACGAGTATCTGCTTCGTTTTGAAGTCGATGGTTTCCAACTCACCGTGTTCCCCGACGGCCGCGCGATCGTCAAGGGCACGGAGGAAGAGTCGGAAGCGCGCACCGTGTACGCGAAATACATCGGGGCCTGATGCATCGGCTCGTCTAACAGCCCGGCATTTCCAAAATGCCGGGCTTTTTTCGTGGAGCAACCGGGAAGCTGCCATCACTCCCTTTCTCGCCGGGGCTTCCTGTATCGGAGGGCTCACAATAGCGGAAATGTTCTCGGTTTCCCTCTATCACTGACCTGGGGACGAATCACAATTAAAGGCAGGGATGATATATCAGCACAAGCACGTGAACCACCATGCTTAACTTCTGGGGGCTGTCGGAATGTCTACACCACTCGAACATCCTCCCGGTCCTCGTAATTTGTTGCGTTGGTGCGGCCTGACGGTTCGCCATCTGTTGATGCTTTGGCGGCGGCCAACGGAGTTTGTAGCTTCGGTGGCCAAGCGGTACGGCGATCTTAGTTCGTTTCTGGTGTTGCGAAGACGTATTTATATTGTCAATCATCCCGATTTGATTCACGACGTGCTGATTCGCCAGCGGGAAAACTACGGCAAGGCCGAGTGGATATTACAGATTCTTCGTCAAGTGGTGGGCGATGGCCTGCTGGCCAGCTCCGGCCAGAAGTGGCTGCGGCAACGAAGGCTGATCCAGCAAGTGTTTCGCCACAACACGATGGAGCGCTACGCACAAATAGCGGTCTCTCACACCGAGGGCTACATCAACAAGTGGCCGGACACGAATACGCTCGATCTAGCGGGCGTTATGTCGTCGCTCACGATGGAGATCTCGATTCAATCGACGTTGGGAATCGCGGCCGAGGCGAATGCGCCGCAACTGGCGCGCGCGATCCAACGCGGCGCCGATATTCTAAATTCGGAAATGGAGAACCCGCTGCGGGCGCCCGAGTGGCTGCCGCTGCCCAGTAAGTTTGAAAAACGCCGCGTCGTGAAATCGATCGACCAGTATGTTTGGAAGGCCATCGAACAAACTCGAAAAAACCCCGACGCCGATCCTCATTGTTTGCTGGCGTTGTTGTTGGCGGTGGTCGACGAGGAAGGTGATGGCCAGGGTATGCCGCAACCGCTGGTTCGCGATGAAGCCGTCACGGCAATGGTTGCCGGCAACCACTCCACCTCGGCCACGCTGAGTTGGATCTGGTGTTTGTTGATGAACCACGATGCTATTTACCAGCGAGTGGTTGGCGAAGTGCGAGAGGTCGTGGGCGGCGGGCGGCCCACCCTCTCCGATATGGAGCGGTTGCCGTACACGGGGCAAGTCATTCAGGAGTCGCTGCGGTTATTCCCCTCCGCCTGGGTGCTGTTTTGCCGAGAGGCGCTGCACGAGACACAGCTCGGCGGTTACCGCATTGAAAAAGGCGGCTATCTTTTTATCTACCCGTGGGTGACCCACCGCGATGCACGATTTTTCCCAGAGCCGCTTAAATTCGACCCCGAACGATTCTCGCCCGAACGCATCGACGACATTCCCAAAAACGCCTACATTCCCTTCGGCTTGGGGCCGCATGCGTGTATTGGCAGCCGACTGGCGATCACGCAAATCACGATGATTCTGGCCACGATTCTCAGCCGTTGTTCGGTGCGGCCTGATGGCCAGGCGCCGTCGTTGGAAATCTCTCGCGACATGGCCATTCGCCCCCGCCACGGCTGCCGCGTCATTTTAGAAAAACGGAACAAGCAACCGCCTGCACCAGATTCGCCATCTCTTTCCCGGCCCGCGCGTATCCCGACGGGTTAGCATCGGCCGGAAACTCAACGACTACCGACTGGAAGCCGTAGGTTCGTCAAAAGAAGTTGTGAGCTACGGACTGAAGTCCTTCGCACCCAACAAAAGAAAACATGCAACCTTCCTCAAAAGGCTGCCCAATGAAAAAGAAGAATCACCACAGAGCACCGAGACAAAGACGCCCTAAAAAATCTCCGTGCTCTCGGTGTCCTCTGTGGTTACATTTCCTTTCACTTGGATTTCTTCGTGGTGACCAAACCCCCGCCACCTCAAGAAAAACCTAAAGGATTCGCCTGAAGGCGAGGGTTTTAGACCCATCGCAAGGACAATAAGTGACGGGAATCCAACGCACCGTCATTCCCGCCAAGCCGGAGGCTTGCCAGCCATTAGCCGGTGGTCGAGCGCAGCGAACACCGCCGGTAGGCCTACGCAGCGAACGATGCATCCCGGCGGGATGCCAGATGCAGCGACTCTGGCAACGCCTCGAAACGACAACGCTCAAAACAACGCCGCCAACGCGGCTGGCATCCCGCCGGGATGCGGAATGTCAGCGCTTCGATCCCCCGGTGGTGTTCGCTGCGCTCGACCACCGGCTAATGGCTTTTATCCCCTCCGGGATATGAAATCAAAGACGTCGCCTCAGTCGACATCTTCGGCGCCGCCGCGGCCCATCGCGATATCGAATTCGCCGAGCGCGGGCATCATCATGGCGGCAGTGGTGAAGCCGTACGTCGAGACCGTAACAATAAACACCGCGAAGGTGTAGTTCAAAAGGAAACTAGTGATCGCGTAAAAGGTGGCGAACGGCAGCAGCAACGAAGCGGCGGCGATCGCGGGCGAAGGATTCCTCACGCCGAGCGAAACGTACAGCCCGACGCTGCCGCCTAGAATAAACGCCAAGAAGGGCGCCAGTTGCACTTGGAAGGAGCCGCTGAACGAGATCATCATCAGAATGCAGGTGACCACGCCCAGGAAGAGGAAAAACACCGAGCCCATGCTGACGGCAATCGCGCTGCGCGAACTGGCGTAGATCATGCCGCAGTGGAGGCCCAGCATCGCGACGTAAAGATCCATCACGATCAAGCCGCAGACCAGGTAGGCGAGGTTTTCGGTGGTCAGCCCGCCCGCCCACCAAAGATAGCCGCACATCAACAACGGCAGGCCGACCATCAAACGGGTGATCCAAAAAACGCCGCCGAGTTTTCCAAACAGAAATTCACGGGGCGAGAGGTCGGTTACCAACAGCAGGTCGAGCGAGAGGCCGTCGCGCTCGGTGGTGATACAGGTGACCGCCAAGGCGTTGATGACCACCAAACTCACCAGAAAAAACGGCGCCAGCGATTTAGCCGCCACCGGCATGACCGTTCCCAGTTCATCGCCGCGCGTCGTGGCGGCGCCCGAAGCGATGCTGGCATAGAGCCCCGCCGCCGCCAGCGCGAAGAGCACCAAGTAAACGGCGTGAATCACGAGCACCTTGCGGCCATAGGCCCAGGTTTTCATTTCTCGCCACAGAATCGGGTTATCCCACACTTGGCGCGAGGGCAGGCGCGACTTCGCGCCGCGCAAACCGGAATCGACATGCCCGGCGCGCGCCGTTTCGGCCACTGCGGCAACGTCTGATGCACCTTGCGTTTGATCGTGGTTCTCTCCCCAAATGCTCTCCGCTTTATCTTCCGCCAATCGCGGTCGGACTCCGCCCTGGTTCCAGACGCGCACCATGACCACCGCCAGCACGTTTAAGAACGCCGCAACCGAAAGGGCGATCACCACAAACAGCGCCGCGCCATTGAGGTTCAAAAGCGATTCCCCGCCGCCAAAGTCAGGCCGCGCCGCCGCAATGACCGCGCGGAAAGGCGAAAGCCCGACCGCCCATTGTTGGGCCGACCGCCCAAACCAGACGGCGTTCTGCGCAAAGAGGTCCTCGCAAACCGCCAACCAGAGCACGATCGCGAGCGCCGTCATGGCGAGTGTTTGGAAGGTTTTTTCCCGCCACAGCGCGAGCGTCGACCCCAAACTTCCCGCCGCCAGGGCGGTGGCCATCGTGACGCCAAACACACGCCCCACCTGACCAAACGAGACCCCGCCAAACAGCACCACCAGCATGAATACCGGCAAACCGGCCACCACCATGACAGCCACGTTCAGCAAACTCGCCAACAACTTTCCCACCACCAGTTCGCAGTTGGTCAGGCGGGTGAGCATCAGCAGAACGAGCGTCCTGCGGTCTTTTTCCTGCGAAACCGCGCTGGCGGCCAGCAGGGCGGAAAAAAACACCACCAACGCAAGTTGAATCGGCGCCAATATTTGGAACAAAATCGCGCCAAATCGGGCCAAATCGCCCGTATTGCGAATAAGTTGCGCCCCGGCCAGCACCAACCAAGCGGTGCACATCAAAATGAAGAGCGCCGTAACATACAGGGTGCGGTAGACGTAAAGCTTTGGCCGGCGAGGACTTGTGACCGCCTCGCGGGTAAAGACAGGACCAATCAGCACAGTAATATAACTCCGCGACGCACCATTGGGGGCGCCGCCTTTCAATAAGGCTGCATGCTCACGGCCATAAACGCCGCGTGTCGCCGGGACATGTAACGATTATACTTCGCTGCACAGCCCCCGCTACAGGCGGAGGGGCGGTAAACACGGCCCTGAAATATGATCTACGAAAAAATAGGCGGGTGCGTTCAATAAATGTCGGCCCCCGCGCATCTTGTCTTTTGTAGGCAGGCGGTTGACCGTGAGGGGGATTCGAAGCAGATAAACTTCGCACGGTTACGAATGGCTCGTTCAACGGCAAATTCGCTGGATTCCGATACCTCCGCTCGTTTGTATGTCGAACATGCGGACGAGTTACGTCGTTTTTTGATCGGAGTTCTGCGTGATGCTCCCTTGGCGCAAGACTGTGTTCAGGCCGCTTTCGCGAAGCTGCTAACGCATGGCGGCGGCGTGCGTGCGGAGTCGCGCAAGGCGTGGTTGTTTCGCGTCGCCTATCACGAAGCGTTGGCCGTACGGCGGCGGCAGGCGGTGGGGAAACGCGTGCTGGAGCAAGTCGGGAAGGATGGCGAGTCGTTAGCCAGCGGAATACAAAACGATGCCGCCGAAACGTTGGTTAGTCGAGAAACCATAGATGGCGTGCGGCGGGCGTTGGCTGAGTTGCCGCAAAACCAACGCGATGTCGTCAGGATGCGCATGTACGAAAACAAAACATTTCGCCTGATAGCCGCCGAGCTCGATATTCCCATCGGCACGGCCTTGGCTCGCATGCGAACAGCATTAAAAAAATTGCGGCAAAGGTTGGAGTCTGAATAGACGGTCTATTAATCCCGGCGAGAATTTTCTGTCATGAGTGGCGAGTGCATCAATAACGAAGACCTCCATTGGTTCGCCGTTCGTTATCGGCTGGGCGAATTGTCGGAGCAAGAGCGCGCGCGGTTTGAGTGGGAGCTCGGTGAGAATCAGGCAGCCCGCGAAGCACTGGCCAAGGCGGTCGCACTGGAAGCGGCGGTAACGATTTGTTTCCAGAAAACATCCCTTCCAGTCAGGAACGCCGTATCTTTCCGGTGGGCCGGTTTCGCCACTGCGGTTGCGGTCGCGGTGTGCTTTGCGATGCTTATTCCGTTTTTCAAATTCGATCCTCAAAAGTCGCGGCAGGTCGGCGAGCGGGAGGCGACGCCGCGCTTGCATGCGTTGGCCTTTGCCTGGACCGAAGCCGGCGCCGAGATGGCCGACGCGTCCTTTAACGCCGATGGTTTATCTTGGGGAATCGACTTACATTGGGAAGTCGACGGCGCCGATTCCTCCGCCGATGTGTTCTCTGCCGACGCCGCCAACGAAACTCTCAGCGGCGCGGCTTTCGTGGAAGAAGAACGAGCCGGAGATTACGCCGCTCTCGAAGAAGCCGCCGGGGATGCTGGTTGGATGCTGGTGGCCCTCAGTGGCATGCAAACACTGGCCAATAGCGAAACTTCGGGAAGCGAGACCCCAGGAGACGAATCCCCATGACCGCTTCGCAGTCTCGAACCATGCGGCCATGTTTGGCCTTGCTGGCGGCGTTCGCCTTGCTGGCCTGGGCTTCTGTCGCGGTGGGCGGCCCTTCAGGCGACGCTTCTCGATCGCGTCGTTCCGAGGGGCGGGCAAAGGCTGACGGCGGCACAACCCAAACGCCCAAAAAACGAACGCCCCCGCGAAAAAAAAAGGGCAACGGCGGCGCTGTTTCTCCCCAACGCGAAGCGGCCGTGTTGGCGTTTGTGCGAAAGAACCATCCCGACCTGACCGCACTACTGGCCTACCTCAAAGACCAACGTCCTCGTGAATATGCACGGGCCATCCGGCAGATGTATCCGGTCAGTGAGCGGTTGGCGAAGTTGCGGAAGAACGATAGCGAACGTTACGAAGTCGCGTTGCAATCTTGGAAAGTGCAGTCTCGCGTGCAACTCCTGGCGGCCCAGGCGAAAATGTCAGACGACCCCGCTATTCGCCAAAACTTGGAAAAGGCGCTGCGGGAGCAGATCGATTTGCGGTGCGAACTTCTGGCCCGCGACCGAGATAAATTTCTTGCGCGCGCGGAAAAGTTTGAATCGCAACGAAAACACCTGGAGGCGCAGCGCGAGACGTCGGTCGCTCGTCAATTGAAAATGTTGTTGCGAAAAGAGAAACCCGCAAAGAACAAAACGCCCTCGAAAAAGGGGGCCCAAAAAAAGACGTCCCCAAAAAAGGGCGCTGCAAAGTAATGTGTCAACGCCTGCTCCCCGCGCGACAGGATGCGAGTGAGAGGTAGGCCGGCTTTTTAGCTCCCAGATGCTGGGGGCATGTTTTACCGCGGCCCGCGAGTGAGGACCCGCTTGCGTTGTGTCGACCACCTCGGAGATTCCAGCACATGTATCGTATGGCAAAATGGACGTTCGTATTAGCGCTTCTGGTCGTGATCGCCTCTTCGGCGACGGCGGCGGGGAAAAAAAAGAAGAAAAATAAAGCGAACCGCGCCCCGCAAGCGATCAGCAAACTGGCGAAGTCGTTGGCCAAGGCCGACCTGACCGCCGAACAGCAACAGAAAATCGAGGGCGTTAACGCGGAATACACGCCCAAATTGCGGGAGGCCCAGAAGAACGTGGCGGCGGTTCTAAGTCCCGAGTTACGCAAAAAACGCAACCAAGCGATGGCCGCTGCTCGCAAGGCGGGTAAGAAGGGTAAAGAAATTCAGGCCGCCGCCAATGCCGCCATCGAATTGAGCACGGAGCAAAAAGAGAGCTTGGCTTCGGCTCAAGCGGCGAATCGTGAAGTGCAACAAGCCTATCGCAAGGCGGTTGTCGCGGTGTTGGAGCCGGCGCAGCGCAAAGCAGCCGGTTTACACGGCAAAAGAAAAGGAAAAGGCAAAAAGAAAAAGGCGGCCTGAATGGGCGCCTCCAACCTGAAGTTCGTTCAAAACCCGGCCTGCACACAGGCCGGGTTTTCGTTTTTCAGCCCGCGCCGTTGGAGTTCAAGCTTGAGCTTGCTTCGTAAAGAAAACACACTGAAGCTCACACTCCAACGGCTCACGCCCTAGGCGACGCGGTTGCGATATTCGCGGTACGATTCCATGACGTCGAACAAATCGGCGGAAATGGCAATTTCGTCGTCCAGGAAATCGGAGAGCCAGGTGCGGTCGCAAAGAGAGGCGTCGAGCAGCAGGGGCAGAATATGACGCAGCGAGACCTTCACGGTCGTATTTTGGTTCGCCTCACGGCCGCCTGGAGCCGATTCAGCCTGTTTGTTGCCAGGCGCTTCTGGTTGCACGTTATCGTCGGATCCAGAAAATAATCGCAGTCGAGATTCGCTCATTTACAACCGCTCTATATGCAAGAGGCAATCGATCCAGGAAACCGGCAGCCGGCGGCGTGGGCACAAGGGGGTGCGACGGGTTAGGCTGGGAATAACGTCACTTTCGGTCGCAAGATTCGAAAACTCTTGCCATTCTGACAAAATAGGCCGAATTTAATGGAGGCGATTTCAGCCGACGAAAAAATAGTGAAGACAGCGAGTCGACCAAAGACAGCCAGTCGGACGCCCACCCAACGCCTGAAAATCCTTGACACTGCGACGTCAAAGCGCTATGTTTCGTCTCAGGTAAATAGAAGCCCCTCTTGTTTTGTTGTGTTGAAGAATCGTTCTGCCGCTCGGGCGGTCTTGGGAAATGTTATGGCATTGGATATCGGTGAACTCGCGCAAGACCTACGCCTCCCCACAGAGGATGTTGCGCGAACAGTCCAACTATTGGATGAAGGCAACACGGTTCCTTTTATCACGCGGTTTCGAAAAGACCAAACCGGCGGGTTAGACGAACAGCAAATTCGCCGTATCCAGCAGACCATTGAGCGGCGGCGGATGCTGGCGGAGCGCAAACGCACGATCTTGCGTTCGATGGAATCGCAAGGAACGCTGACCGACGAACTCCGCGGCGCCGTGGAGTCGGCGAAATCGCCCCGCCGATTGGAAGACCTCTATTTACCATTCAAAGTGAAAAAACAGTCGCTGGCCACGCAAGCCCGCGACCGAGGCTTGGCGCCCTTGGCGGAGGAATTGATTCAAGCCCTTCCCCAGGCCAACGACCTCGAACAGCGGGCGACCGAATTCATCGTGCCGCTGAAGGATCTTTCCAATCTGGCCGACGTCATGCACGGCGCCGGCCATCTGGTGGTGGAGCGGTTCGCCGAGAATGCCGAATTACGGGGGCGCCTGCGCCGCGAATTGTGGAAAACAGCGAAAATCGTTTGCGAGCGAATAACGCCCGAACCACCACCCGAACTCACCGCCGAAGCGCCGCCCGAAGATGCAAAACTGAACGCCGGCGAAGCCCAAAAGGAAAAAACGCCCGCAGACAGCGCCGCCGGCGCGGAGCAGCAACCGGCGACAACTCCCCAACCGTCGGCTGAAAAGCACGCTACGGCAGACCCGCCCGCCGAAACAGCGTCTGCGGAGACAGCGTCTGCGGAGACAACACCCGCTGAAACAACGCCCGTTGAAACCAGCGAAGCCGTATCGGAGAAGGCGACCGACGCGGAAAACGCGACTGAAGATCAGAAACCCGGCTTTTTGGAAAAGCCGGGTTTCGACAACAACGAAATTCAAGACGCCGAACAATCGGCCGAACCCGCCGATAAGGCCTCAGCGCCAACCGAACCCGCCGCTGCCGAACCCGCCGCTGCCGAACCCGACAGCACTGAATCCGCCGCGGCTCCAGCCAGCAAGGCGCCGCCAGAAGCGCCAGCCAAAAAGGCCAAGGCCGCCGCCCGGCGGAAAAAAAAGAAAAAAGGCAAAAGCAAAAAAGAAAAGTCCGACCAGGCGTTCAAGGACTACTTCGCCTTTGAAGAGAAAATCACAGGACTGCCTCCCCACCGAATTCTGGCCATCAACCGGGGCGAGCGGGCGCGAGCAATTCGAGTGAAACTGAAGTACGATTTTGACGCACTCTTGGCCGATGCGGAAGAAATGCTTATCGCGCCGGAGCATCCCCATGCTGATTTTTTGAAGACCTGCGTTCGAGATGCCGTCAGTCGTTTTATTTTGCCAAGTCTGGAGCGGGAAATACGCCGCGAGCTGACCGAGAAAGCGGAACTGCAGGCAGTCGAAGTGTTTGCCCAGAATTTACGCAAACTCTTGTTGCAACCACCCGTAAAAGAGCGCGTCATTCTCGCCATCGATCCCGGTTTCCGTAGCGGTTGCCCCGTGGCGGTGGTCGGTCCGTTCGGGGAGATCCTGGCCCTGGACCGTATTCATGTGGTGGGCAGTGAAAGTCGCCGCAAGGCCAGCCGCGCGAAAATTGCCTCCTTGGTGGGCGAGCACGGCGTGGCGGCAATCGCGATCGGCAACGGCGCCGCCTCGCGCGCCGCCGAGCATCTTGTCAGCGATCTGCTGGCCGACGAACTCAAACAGTCGGACGCCTCCTATGTGTTTGTCAACGAAGCGGGGACGAGCGTCTATGCGGCCAGTCCTCAAGGTCGGGAAGAGCTGCCGAAACTCGACGCCGCACAACGCAGCGCGGTTTCGCTGGCCCGCCGTTTGCTTGATCCGCTCTCGGAGTTGGTGAAGGTCAGCCCGGCGAATATCGGCGTGGGCATGTACCAGCACGACATCAAGGCCAAGCACCTTCGCGAATCGCTGGACGCCGTTGTTGAGTCGTGCGTGAACTATGTGGGAGTGGACGTCAACACGGCGAGTCCGGCGTTGTTGCGATATGTTTCGGGATTGAATCAGCTCACCGCTCGCCACGTGTACGAACACCGCCAGACGCACGGCCCCTTTAAGAATCGGGAGCAACTTTTGGAGGTTGCCGGTTTTGGCGACGCGGCATTCTTGCAATCGGCCGGGTTTCTCAAAATCTCGGGAGGCGAACAGCCGCTCGACGCCACCTGGATCCACCCTGAAAGTTACCCAGCCGCCCGAACCGTGCTCGACAAAATGGGGCTGACCGAGCAAGAGTTAGTAAGTTTATTGCCTCGCTCCCCATCTCCGCCGCAAGTAACTCCGCCGCAAGAACCGGCTGTTCAAGAACCGGCTGTTCAAGAACCGGAAGCACAACCGAGCGAGTCAACGTCCGGCGCGGCAACGTCCGGCGCGGAGGTTGCCGCACAAATTCCAGAAACGCCCGCAGGTGAATCGCCTCCGGCCGACGAAGCAACGCCGCCTGCTGAAACGCCGTCTGTTGAAACACCGTCTGTTGAAACACCGCCTGTCGATGAGAGCCCCGCGCCGCTGGAAACGCAAGAATCACCGCTGGCGGACGAATCTTCGGCTGTTGGCGAGGCGGGCGAAGAACCAACAAGCGATGAAACATCAAGCAGCGAGCCAACTAACAGCGGCGAGATAAAGCCCGAGAGCCTGGCATCGATTTCCGCCGCGCCGGGCGTTGCGGAATCGGATAACAGTGAAGCATCGCGCGCCGCGGCGGGCGTTTCGATCATGCGGCGGCTGAGCGAATTAGATGTCGTCGCGGCAGCCAAGGAAATGGGTGTGAGCGAGCGGTCGTTGCGAGAACTCCTCAAGGCGCTCGCCAAGCCAGGACGCGATCCTCGCGACGAATTGCCGCCGCCGATGTTTCGTCGCGGCATCATGAAAATAGAAGACCTCAAGCCGGGCATGCAGCTTGCCGGCGTGGTGTTGAACGTGGTCGACTTTGGCGTGTTTGTCGACGTCGGCGTCAGCGATAGCGGCCTTGTGCATATTAGCCGTTTGGCCAACCGGTACGTAAGCGACCCACACGAAGTGGTCAGCGTGGGCCAACACCTGGCGACCTGGGTGGTGGATGTCGATTTGAAACGGCGGCGCGTTTCGCTCACCGCGATTGATCCAGCCGCGGAAAAAAAACCGGCGCCTCGGCGTTCCCACAAACAATCGGACCGCCAGCCAGCCAAGCCCAAACCGTCGAAACGTCGGGACCAGCGGCATGCGAGAAGTTCGGCGGCCGGCAGCCGGCCGGCAAAGAAGAGTCGAACTTTTGGATCGAGGAAAAAAGCGGTCAAAGCGCCGCCGATCACCGAACAGATGAAAGAGGGCAAGGCGCCGATGCGCACCTTCGGCGATTTGCAGCAATTCTTTAAAACGCAAGATCCGCCTGACGCCAACGCCGACAATAAAAACTAGGGCTGCAAAAACTAGGGCTGCAAAAACTAGGGCTGCAAAAACTAGGGCTGCAAAAACTAGGGCTGCGGTATCCGCCCGCATCATGCAGGCGATGGGGAATCGTTCTGAAATAAGTTACCGGTTGTCGTTCAAAAAAGCCCGGCATTTTCAAAATGCCGGGCTTTTAATTCGGCCTGTAAATTCAAAGCGATTCCTTAGTTCCAGTTTTGCACTTTTGGGGAACTATCCGGCGAGGGTTGCCAAGTAGGTGAGCAGTTCGATTGAATTATTGGTGGGCCCCGCAGCAGGCGACACCCTCGATAATTTATCTTCCC